>FR893358.1 GCA_000433315.1 Firmicutes bacterium CAG:345
TTTCAGTTCTTATATCATCTTCTAGATATGCCAAAGAATTATAATTATCTTTTACTTGATATTCATATTTTCTTTTTATACATTTTTCAGAATCAGGATTTTGTACCAATTCTATTAAATACTTGCTATCTTCTTTAGTTATTGTTCCTTTAACTAAAGTTCCTTTTGCACTTCCAACATTTTGATATATTTTAAATGATGAAGTATTTTCCGCACTTCTATTATCGAATTCTGCTCTCCAACATGGTGTTTCTCCTTCATTCTTTTCATATGATCTTAATACTATTAAATTATCAGTATCGACAAATATTTTAAAACCATCTTCAAATTCAATTCTTTTAGCATAGCTGAATTTTCCATCATTAGATTTTGATCTATCAAAATAATAACTTAAAGTTCCATCTTTTATTTTAAATTCATTGACATTATCAATAACTTCAGAAAATATTATTTCTCCTGTTTCTTTACAATAATAATTATTACCTTCTTTTACAAATTCAAATTCTGGTAATCCATTTCTATAAAGAATAATTTTATTTTCAAGAAGATCTATTTTCCATAAAAAAGAAAGATAGCCCGAAAATAAAAAATCAGTTTCATAAGAAACTGGAAGAAGCAAAGATATATTAAAATTTCTCAAAACAAAATTATCAAATAAAGGAATAACAAATTTAGACATTTCACCGCCGGAATTCATATCGACAGCAACAGAAAGATGTTCGGTATTGAAGTTTTCGAATTTCAACAACTTGGATAAATTACTCATATACTGCCTCCATAATCATTCCAATATCGTCTCGTCTAAGTATCTTCATTATCAAAAAAAATAAATGATTGTCAAGAGATTTTGAAAAAATTCTAATAAAAAAGGATGGAAGTTAGATTTCCATCCTTTAATTTATAAATAATACAAACTCTATTTAAGTGCTGGATCAGCTTCACCGGCTTTATATAACATATATTTAGTAAATAATGGGCCAAATAATTCAGTTAAGAAGCAAGCGGTGATAATTGTCATTGAAATTAAATTTGAGAAAGAGTTAAGTACTGGCAATTGACTTGCGATAAGTGCTAATCCTAAGGCAACACCACCTTGAGGCATTAAACCTAATGACATTAAATTTGTAATTTTCTTCGGCAATCTTGTAAGGTTACCAACAAGTAATACGCCAACATATTTTCCTAAAGAACGACCGATAACGTAGCACAATATAGATATAACTAAGACAATAAGAATATCTGAAGTAACTGTACTAAAGTCTAAATCAGCACCAGATAAAATGAAGAAAGTCATGACAAAAGGTGGGGTAAAACGATCGAATAATTCGACTGTTTTTGGTTCTTCTGGAGAGAAATTAGTATAGACAACACCTAGTGCCATAACAGCGAACAAATCGGAAATATTCATATTATTTCCGGCAAGGCCATGATTAGCAAATAAAGTATTAAAAGCCGTGTTCAATGCCCAGCAAGCACCAGCAGCACCTAAGACCATAGCAAGAATACTGCATAAGCGAGTTCCTCTACCATGGAAATAACGAACTAATAAAACTAATCCAAAACCAAATGCAATACCAATAATAACAGCTAAAATAATATCGATAAATGGTAAAGCAATACTTAAAGCAAGATTAGAATTACCTTGTCCAGGAGAAAGAATTTCAATTACTGCAATGGAAATTCCAAAGAAAATCAAAGCAGTGGCATCATCGACAGCAACAGTAGCAACAAGTGTATTTGTCATATCACCTTTGGCACGATACTGTTTAATAACCATAAGTGTGGCAGCAGGAGCTGTAGCAGCGCCGATGGCACCAAGAGCCAAACAATATGTGAATATCTCAAGATATGATTTATTTAAATATTTGACCATAATTGGAGAAAAACACATCGTTACCCCAGTAATGACAACAACTGCGAAAAAGCTTTCACCGAATGCTAAAGCAATTGGCTTGGCACCAACGCTTTTAAGGAAGCTGGTTTTAAATTCACATCCGATTGTAAATGCAATGAAAGCTAATTCAATTTTTACAATAATTTTTAATGCGTCTACAGTATTCATGGCAATAATGCCATCAAATCCAGGAATTAATCCAAATAATCCTGGGCCGAGAAGTAGACCGGTTAATAAGTAACCAGTAACATTTGGAACATGTAACAATTTTGTAAGCTTACTGGAAAGCAAACCTCCTAAAAGGATGCAAGCTAAAGCAAGCATTAAGACCATCGGCGATTTGCCAGAGGCCTCATAATCGATTAAACTGAATAACAACATAGTTAATAACGCCTAAAATTTAACCTTTCATAATTATTCCAATGTGCAATTTTTAAAGGAAGTTCCTTCAACAGCTGGTATAACAGCAAAATATCCAGTATCACTTTCCTTAAAGTTTCCAATTGTCTCTAAGATAGTGTTCTTAATCAATTTTACTTGATCTTCATCACCAACAAAGATAAGTGTTACTGACTCTTCCCTTTCTGGATGGAGAAGTTGACGTAAAATGCCAAAATGAGAAACTGCTTCATCGTTATGTGTAAGAGCATGTCTCATATTGGTGGAATCAAGAATAGTAGCGTTTTTTATTCCCTTTTCCATCAAGGCATAAAGTATTTTGTCGAGTTTGTCGACAACATTAATAGTAGCTAAAAGCATTAACATTTTTATCACCTCAAGCAAATTATAGTACTGAAAAAAATAAAGTCAAGTCTTATATTTTTTCGACAAAATATATTAATTTTCCAAAAAAATAAAATAAATATAAATAAATGCTTAAAAAATTAAATTATTTTATTAAAAACTTAGAAACACTATCAGCATCTAAATTATACTTTTTTAAAAGTTCACTTATCGTTCCAGAAGAAATAAATTCATCAGGAAGAGCATAAACTTTTATTTCTCCACTATATCCTAATTCATTGAGTTTTATTAAAACTTCTTCAGCAAAACCTGATTTTACTCCATAACAATCATAGATAATTATCATCTTTTTACTTAAAATTCTATCTTTATCAATATATAAAGGATGAATTTTTGAAGCCATATAGATATCATATTTGTTTTCTATTAATTTAGCTAATTTATTTCCCTCTTGTCCATAAGTAATCAATAATTTTTTGCTCTTATAATTTTCGATTACTTCAGGGCAGTCTTCCAATTTTTCATGACTGATTCTTATAAATGTAGGAAATTTATTTTCAAAAAAATTTTGATAGTTATCCAATAAATTTTTCATTTTACTAACGTTTTCTGGATGATAAATACAAGTATTTGGAATAGTTTTTAAAAAAGCATTATCATAAATTCCCTGATGTGATGAACCATCAGCTCCTACTAAACCTGCTCTTTCAACTAAAAAAAGAATTCCTAGTTTCTGTCTTGCAACATCGTGAAGAATTTCGTCATATCCTCTTTGCAAAAACGTTGAATAAATAGATACAATTGGATGATAGCCTTTTAAGGCTAATCCAGAAGCAAAAGTTATCGAATGTTCTTCTGCTATTCCAACATCAATTGTCCGCTCCTTAAAATCCTTAAAGCATTTGCTTAAATGAGCTCCCCAAACCATAGCAGAACATATGAGAACGGCCTTTTGGTCTTTTTGCAAAATTTCATAGACCTTTTCAGCTACAATATCTGTCATATGTGGTACATTGGGATTTATTTTTTCGCCTGTTTTAATATCAAATGGACCAATACCATGCCAATAGCCTTGTTCGTCTTCTTGTGCATAAGAGTAACCAAGTCCTTTTTTAGTTTTAAAGTGTAAAACAATTGGATTTTTTAAATTTTTAGCAAAGGTTAAAGCATTAGCAATACTTTTAAAAGAATTTCCATCAAAAGGCCCATTATAATCTATTCCTAATGAACTGAATAAATTTGGAGCGACAAAAATTTTCTTAAAAAAGTTTTTTGTCGATCTTAAGCATATATATATCCACCTTAAAGATTTATGTTCGTTAATCTTTTTAAAACTTACTACATTTTTTAAATAGAATCCACTTGTTCTAATTTTCGATAAAGTTTTGGCAAAAGATCCTGAATTTTTAGAAATACTCATTTCATTATCATTTAAAATGATTATTAATTTTAAATTTTTTTGTAAAGCAATTTGATTTAAAGCTTCAAAAGCTAAACCATTAGAAATCGATCCATCGCCAATAACAGCAATTGTATATGAATCATCCCCTTTAAGTTTTTTTGCTAAAGCCATACCTAAAGCTATCGATAATGAAGTTGAAGAATGACCATTATCGATTCTATCGGCAAGACATTCTTCCCTTGAAGAAAAAGGAGCTATACCATCTAATTTTCTTATCGATTCTATATTGCGACCTGTTAAAATTTTAAATGCATACGTCTGATGACCAACATCAAAAATAATATCATCCTTAAAAGGATCAAAATATTTAATCAAACTAACAGTGAGCTCAATTATACCCAAGTTGCTGGATAAATGACCTCCGTTTTTGCTGACAACATCGATAATTTTATTGCGCAACAAAGAAGAGACTTCTTTAAGAGTCTTTTCATCAGCATTATTTAAAAAATTATGATCAATTTTTTGCCCTTTTAATTCCATGGCTATTTAGTTTCGCCTTCAACCATTACAGCAAGATCATTTAATGTCTTTTCCATTTTTTGTAAAATCTCTTGACCTTTTTTATAAAGATCAGCACTGACATTAAGATCTTGATTTGGTTCTTTCATCTTTTTTATTATTTCATTTAATTCTGCTTCTAATTCAGCATAAGTTTTTTCTTCCATTTTTTATCTCACCTTAACCTTTACTTCACCATCTTTAAAATGTATTAATAATTCATCATCTTTTTTTGTCTTTTTAGAAGAAGTTATCGTAGTTTTATCTCTGGTTACAAAAGCATATCCTTGTTCTAATATTTTCTGTGGTGATAAACCATCGAGAATAATCTTATATTGTTGAATTTGATTATTTTTACTATTTAATATATTTTTGAATAATAAATTTAATTCATCTTTATTTTTATCGAATAAAACCCTTTTTTCTTTTAAAGTGTTTGATAAACCTTGTTTCAAATTTTCTTCATACTGTTGAAGTTTACTTTTCAAATTATTAATTCTTGTACTCGGAGAAAGATTTTCAAGTTGTAAGACATAATTATGAAATTGTTGTAATTTATTTTCATAATTATATTTCAATAATGTTTTCAATTCATTTTTAGCATTGAATCTTCTTTCTGCCAGTTCAGTTAAAGAAAAAGAAATAAGATTAGCAGCATCAGTTGGAGTGATAGCTGTTTTATCTGCTACTAAATCGGTAATTGAAGTGTCAATCTGATGTCCAACAGCAGAAATAACTGGAATTTTAGAAGAATAAATTAATCTGGCAACTTTCTCATCGTTGAACGGAGCTAAATCAGCTTTACTTCCTCCTCCTCTTGTTATCAATATTACATCCACTTCTTCGTCATTCATTGCGTTATTTAGTTCTTTATACAAGCTTTTTGAAGCTTCTAATCCTTGGACGATGGCTGAAAATACTTTTATTTTAACTGGATATCTTTTTTTCAATGTACTTTTTACATCTTGAATCGCAGCACCGCTTGAAGAAGTTATTACTCCTACACACTTAGGATAAAGAGGAAGTTCTTTTTTATGCTCATGAGCAAAAAGTCCTTCTTTTTCTAATTTTTCTTTTAATTTTTTTAAACGAACTAATTCTTTTCCTTCGCCATCGATAATTAGATAATCAGCCCAAAAAGAAACAGTTCCTCTCTGTTTATAATAGGCAAGACTACCTTTTAATAAAACAGTATCTCCAACATCATATTCTTTTGATTGTACCCGAGAATATTCCGAAACTAAAACAGTCATCGAAGCTTGGACATTTCCATCATCCTCACTATCGATGAGCGTTAAATATGTATATTTACCTTTAACATTTTTTGATTGTATTTCTCCGCGTAAATAAATATTATGAAAAAGTGATCCGCGGATCACTTCGTCTAAAATTTGTGATAAATACTTGACTGAAAAAATTGTATTACTCAAATTAACACCTTATCTAAAACAGCATTGACAAATTTATAATCTAAATTATCTGCATATTTTTTAGCAAAATTAACTGCCTCATTAATTATAACTTTTTTATCGGCACCTTTTAAAATATTTCTTTCTGTATAAGAAGCGATAAGCATTGCCTGTATAACATAATTCAATCTATTAAATGTCCATCTATTAAGATTTGGTTCGATCTTTTTAATTATTTCATCTTTATTGATTAATGATTTAATAAATAATTCCCGGCAATACAAAGGAATTTCTTCATAATCTGCTTCGAATATACCACATATTGTAGTTTTAGGGTCTTTTTCTTGATGACTATCTCCGCCTAGAAGCATATCGTAGATAGCAAATATTACTTTTTCTCTAAGTTCTGTTTGTGTCATAATTTTAAATCCGTGTTTATTCTATCACTATTTTTATTCTATTAATAGTTATTTTTGCTCTTTGTCAGCGCTTTTATCGGAATCGAGAACAATTCCATCATCAGCAAAATCAACTTTTTCCGTACTATCTTTATCTTTCCGATAACTTAAAATAACTTTTTTACCTTTTTCTTCTTTAACTACCACCTTTGCTTTTTTCTTCTTAACAAGATTTACAATTTCTTGTCTTTTTATCAGTGCATAAATAAGAATAGCAATAATGGCAATATGAACAAAAATTGTTAAAAGATAATCCATCGGTAAAAAATCATAAAAAGAAATCAATGGTGTAAAAGAAAATATCAAAGCATCAATCCCATAAATTACAATTGTTAGTATTAAACATCGTCTACTTCCTTTATAAGCTTTATAACCTAAATAAGAAAATAGTCCTCCTAAAAGTAGAGTGATTATTCCAGCGATAATTACAAATAAATAGCGTGGTCCTTTAATAGCTTGAGTTATACTAAGGCCAACAATAACTGCAACATTATATACAGCTCCTAAAGCTAATGCATCTTTTCCCTGAAGATAATTTGTCGCAAAAATAATCAAAGAAATCAATGATAAAAAGCCAGTCCATACACCATAGAGTGCATAGCGACGATATTTTCTTACAAGTTCGTCATGTACTTGTTGATAAGTTCCATATTTCGGCATATTTATTTTCCGGCCGAAACATGCAATTCAATATTTTCAATATCTAAAGTATAAGCTATAATATTGCGAACTTCTTCATCGACTTCATGGCATTTATTAGAACGATCTATATTTTCATCAACCTTAATAACTAAATTGATTTTAATTTTTTCACCATAAAGACGGCAATAAGATAATTTTTCATCGGCAGTAACACCAGTTACTGAATTGGCAGCATCAATTGCAATTTGACCGATTGATTTATAAGATAATCCTGTTTTTCCAAGGCTATTTTTATTAACTAAATATTCTCCCATTTTTCTTTCCTCACTATTTATATAATAAAATAAATTAAAATTACTTTCTACAAAGTTTTATCAACTTGTTTCAATGACAAGGAAATTCTTTCTTTACCGATATCAACTCCAATGATTTTAACCAAAACTTTTTCACCAATTTTCACATATTGATGAATATGTTCCTTATCGACAAAATCCTTTGAAATTTCTGAAATATGAATAAGTCCTGATACATGGACTCCTAAGTCAACAAAAACTCCAAAATCTGTAATATTTCTAACTACACCTTCAATATTAGTTCCAACAACTAAATCTTTGATATCGCGTATTTTCGCATCTCTTTTCCAAACCATCGCCTCGCCACGTGGGTCGCGCGAAGGAGAAGAAAGATCATCGATAATATCTTTAATTTTAATTGTGTCAACCTTATATTTGCTTGCTAATTCAAGAAGATTTTTTTCAGACACATTTTCCAATTTTTCTTTTTCTTTTGGGTAATTAACATTTAAATCTTTCAAAATATTTGCTGCTAATTCATAGCTTTCAGGGTGAACAGAAGTTTTATCAAATGGATTTTTTCCATCAACCCTTAAAAAGCCAGCAGCATTTTCAAAGGCTTTTGGTCCAAAACCTTTAATTTTCAAAAATTCTTTTCTATCAGTTATCTTGCCATTTTCTTTAATATAATCAACAATATTTTGTGCAAGAGTTTTGCTTAAACCAGAAATATAAGATAATAAAGAAATTGAAGCAGTATTGACATCAACACCAACTTTATTAACAGCATTGATGACAACATTTTCAAGATGTTCTTCTAATAATTTTTTAGTTATATCGTGTTGATATTGTCCTACACCAAGACCTGATGGTTCTATTTTAACAAGTTCAGAAAGCGGATCTAAAAGACGTCTAGCAATAGAAACCGCTGATCTTAAATTAGGATCAAAATTTGGGAATTCTTTCTTTGCGAGTTCAGTTACCGAATAAATAGAAGCCCCATCTTCACTTATAACTTCATATCCACAATTTGGAACTTGTTCCAAAGCCATATTGATAAAATCTTCGCTCTCTCTTGTTGCTGTCCCGTTACCTAAAGCTATCATTTCTACATGATATTTTTTTAATAGATCAACAAAAGGTTTTATTGAAGATAATTTTGCTTTTTCCGTAATTGTTGGATATATAACTGCTGTATCAAGAACTTTACCTGTTCCATCGATTACCGCTAATTTGCAACCATGATGGAATCCAGGATCAAAACCTAAAATGCGATTAGCATGATAAGGCGGTCTCATCAAAATTTCATATAAAGATTTTTCAAAAGTTTTTAAAGACAATTGTTCAGCATTAGAAAACAATTCATTATCTATATCAGTTGTAACAGATTTTTTTATCAATCTTTCATAACTATCGATTATAGTTTCTTTTAAAATCTCAGAATTCTTATTCTCTTTTTTATAGGTTTTAAAAGCGATAAAATCTGCTATTTCATCATCTGGAAAAATATATTTAACTTTGAGAATTTCTTCATTTCTACCGCGATTTAATGCTAAAAAACTATGTGGCTTAATTTTTCCAATTTCAAATGTTTTATTATAATAATTAGAAAACTTTTCTTTCGGATCTTTGGTTTTATCGGCTAAAGTTGATTCGATTTTGCCAATTTTGTACATTCTTTTTTTAATATAAGCGCGGAAGGAAGGTTCATCAGATATATTTTCAGCAATAATGTCCAAAGCACCTTGTAAAATTTTCTTATCAGTATCGTATCCTGCTTCAACATTAGCAAATGAAGAAAGTACGCTTTCAAATTCTTCACCATTTAAAATTATTTCAGCAAGAGGTTCTAATCCAGCTTTTTTTGCTTTCGAGCCCCTGGTAACCTTCTTTGGTTTATATGGACGATATAAATCTTCAAGAGTCGATAAAGAATCAGCACTCATTATTTGATTTTTTAAATCTTCCGTTAATTTTCCTTGAGATTCAATCTCTTTCAAAATGGTATTGCGGCGTGAAATAAAATTTTCTAAAGAATGATATTCATCGATGACATGATTTAAGTCAACATCGCTTATTCCCCCGGTAACTTCTTTTCTGTATCGGGCGACAAATGGAACGGTTGCACCTTGGTCGATAAGCATTAAACTGTCGTAGACATTTTTAACCTTAAATCCAAGTTTTTGAGCGACTATTTCACAAATATTAAGTTCTATCATAATTTCTCCTAAATTTTTATATATCCTTCGAAATTCTTTTGGTCATATGTATATGATAAATAAATTTCAAAGTCAACTTTTTTATCACTTACATAGGCAAAGTTATATGCTTTTAAAGTTTTATAACCGCTATGACTTTCAATTCCAAAGGCCATTTTTTCTGAATATCCAGCATTTAAGTATTGTTCTTTTTCATAATCAAAATCAGGAATTAATATAATTTTAAAATCGAGGAGTTCAACTTTTGGCGAATGAAATTTAATAAGCCACAAATCATCGTTTTTTTTATCGTAATCAATGGAAAAATATAAATCTGTTAAAGCCTCTATACTTTTTTCTTTTACTTTTTTTATGTCTTCGGCAAAAGCATTATTTTCAATATCACCAGTGCACCCTGTTAAGATCAGTATCACAAAAAAACTTAAATACCAATTTTTTCTCATGGCTATATTCTATACTAAGTTTTCCCTTTTAGAAAGATTTTCTTTTTTATAAATTACTAAAATTCATAAAAGCGCTTTTATGAATTTTTGAACGCTGACTAACTTCGATTTTATTGTAAAAAAAAGTTTTCTTGCTACAATAATAATGTAATTTTTTTGGAGGTAATTATGATTAAAAAAATTTGTGTTTTAACAAGTGGTGGCGATGCTCCAGGAATGAATGCTTGCTTGAGAGCAATAGTGAGATCAGGTCTTGTTCAAGGACTTGAAATCTACGCTATTAAAGATGGCTACCGCGGTTTAATCGATGATGATATAGAAAAAATGACAAGACATTCTGTCTCTGATATTCTCAATAGAGGTGGAACTTGCATCGGTACTGCTCGTCTCCCTGAATTTAAAAATCCCGATGTACAAAAAAAGGGTGTTGAAATTTTAAAGAGTCACGGAATTGATGCTCTTGTTGCTATCGGTGGCGATGGAACATATCAAGGTGCACAAGCTCTCCATAAATGGGGAATTCATACAATCGGTATTCCAGGTACAATTGATAACGATGTCGCTTCAAGTGATTTCACTATCGGATTTGATACTGCATTAAATACAATTGTTGAATGTGTCGATAGATTAAGAGATACTTCAACTTCTCATCAGCGTTGTTCTGTCATTGAAGTAATGGGTCATTTCTGCGGTGATTTATCTGCTTATGCTGGCATTGCTTGTGGTTCTGAGCTCACTATCATCAATGAACAAAATATCAGTGAAGATGAAATAATCGAAAATTTAAAAGTTGAAAAAGCTAAAGGAAAACGCCATGCTATGGTCATCATTTCTGAAAAGGTATTGGATGTATTCGCCCTTGCAAAAAGAATTGAAAATGAAGTTGGCTTTGAAACTAGAGCAGAAGTCTTAGGTCATATGCAACGTGGTGGCTCTCCAACCGCTTTTGATCGTGTACTCGCTTCCCGTTTAGGTGACTATGCTGTTGAATTATTACTAAAAGACATTTCTGGCGTTGCTGTCGGCATAAAAAATGGTCAATTAACTTATACACCGATAGAAAATGCTCTTTCTTTACCACGTGAAAGTTTACTTCCATTAATCGAACTTGGTGCAAGATTAAAATAAACTTAGTATAATACTAATAAATAGAGGAACCTCTTTTTAAAAGGAGCATTATGATTGAACAATTAATTAAAAAAACAAAAATAGTTTGTACCATTGGACCAGCTAGTGAAAAAAAAGAAATGCTTTTAAAGCTTGTTAAAGCTGGCATGAATGTCGCTAGACTGAATTTTTCACATGGAACATACGAAGAACATTTGAAAAAGATAATCGCTATTCGTGAAATTGAAAAAGAAAATAATATCATCATTCCTATAATGTTAGATACCAAAGGCCCAGAAATTCGCACGCATAATTTCGAAGGTGGATTAGCTAAAATTACAACCGGAATGGTCATCAGAATTTCAATGAAAGAAATTCTTGGTACTGCTACACATTTCTCCGTTACTTTCCCAGGTTTATATGATGATGTTGCAATCGGAGACCGCATCAAACTTGATGATGGCAATTTAACATTGAAAGTTACCGATAAAGATGAAAAAGAACATGAAATAATCTGTGTAGCTTTAAACCACAATGATATACGTGATAAACGTGGAGTCAATTGTCCAGATACTCATTTAACTTTACCTTTTGTTTCTGAACAAGATAGAAATGATTTAATTTGGGGATGCAAACAACATGTTAACTATGTTGCAGCTTCATTTATACGCTCTGCAAGCGATATCCGTGAAATACGTGAAATTCTCGATGCTAATGGTGGAGAAAACATTCAAATTATCTCCAAAGTAGAAAGTACAGAAGCGGTAAAAAATCTCGATGAAATTATTGAAAACTCTGATGGATTAATGGTTGCTCGTGGTGACTTAGGTGTTGAGATTGCTCCAGAAGAAGTTCCTGTTGTTCAAAGAACAATGATTGAAAAATGTAAAATTCTCGGAAAGCCGGTCATCACCGCTACCCAAATGCTCGACTCAATGAAACATAATCCTAATCCAACTCGTGCCGAAGTCAGCGATGTCGCTAATGCTGTTTTAGAAGGTACTGATGCTGTTATGCTTTCAGCTGAATCAGCTTCAGGTGAATATCCTGAAGAGTCTGTTACAATGCAGCAAAAAATTTCAGCTAAAATGGAAACATTACTAAATTATGAACAATTAGCCGAATTTGCCTTTAATTCTTCTTCCCGTAATGTCTCAGCAGCTATCGCAAATTCTGTTGCTGATACCGCTCTGCTTTTAAAAGCAAAATTAATTGTCTGTTTCTCAGAAACTGGAGCAACATCAAGACGTATTTCCCGTGCTCGTCCAATCTGCCCAGTAATTGAAGTTAGTAATAATGTTAATGCTTGTTATAATGGTGTTTTAAATTGGGGGGTCTATCCCAAACTCGTTAAAAAAGTTCCACAATTTATTGAAGAAATGGAAGTTTTGGCCATTCATTTAGCACGAATTCATAATATTCCAGCCGGTTCTACAATTATTATTACTGGTGGAACTCCAGTAGGCGCTGGCAAGACTAACTTTATGAAAGTTATCACCCTTGATGATAATGTTGATGAGGTCGACTTATAATGAAAACAGTAGTCTCAATAGATATCGGTGGCACCAATTTAAGAGTTGGTGTCGTCGATGAAAAATTAAATATTATCAATGTTTTAAGAGAACCAACTACAAAAGATGATAATTCTCTTTTATATAATCAAATTAAAAGGATGCTAAGCGAAGTATTAAATACTTTACCAGAAGGCACTTCTCTCCCAAAAACATGTGGAGTATCTGCATGTGGTTTAGTTAGCAATAATCATATTGATAATCTTGTCAATTTGCATATCCTCGATTTTGATCTTAAAGGACTTCTTGAAAATGATTTTCCTTTTCTTAAAGTTTATATAGCAAATGATGCTAATTGTGCTGCTTTTTCCGAAGCCACACTAGGATCAGCAAAAAATTATAGCACATCATTTTTTATGACAGTTTCAACCGGAATTGGCGGATGCTTAGTATATAATCAAGAACTTATAGATCTACCATTTGAAATCGGTCATATGACAATTTCTTATAAAGGAAAATTTCATGAAGTTGAACGGTTGCTCTCTGGCAACGGAATTGTTAATCTTTGCTCAATCAATGGCTTAAAAATCTCCAATGCTGGTGAATTCTTTAAAAAAGTAAAAGATAAAGATAATGAAGTTTTAAAAGTTTATGATGAATGGATTAAACAATTAGGACTACTCATCGCAAATCTACAAATGATGTTCGCAACTGATTGTTTTGTGCTTTCAGGTGGTGTAATGAAAAGCGCTGATATTTTTACCGCTGATCTAAAAGAAATTGTCAATGCTTTTTTAGCTCCCTACTCAATAAAAAAGATCAATTTTGTCCAAGCAGAATTTGGTCAAGATGCTGGATTGATGGGCGGTGCCAGTATCGCTCTTGCCAGCAAGGATTAAAATGCATTTAAGTAAATTTTATTTAAATATGGTAAATCGTCGACAAGACTATTTACCATATTTATTTTATAAAGATGTTTCTGATTTTCCTGGTCTTTTCGTTGAAAAATATTTTTTCAATTCTTTTTCAGGTGATAAAATATCCGGATTTTGCTATTGCTATAAAAATCCCAAAAAAATAATAGTATTTACTCATGGAATGGGAGCAGGACATAAAGCCTATCTCAATGAAATAGAACTTTTTTGTAAAAAAGGGTATAAAGTCTATACTTTTGATATAAAAGGTTGTGGGGAATCTGAAGGAAATAGTATCGGCAGTCTTTATGAATCATTAGCCGATCTTGATGCTTTTTTAAAATATTATAAAACTATAAATAAAGAAAAAGTAATTGTTGTAGGACATTCTTGGGGCGCTTTTGCCAGTTTAAATATTCTTCCTCTACATGAAGAAATAATTGAAAAATCAATAATTATCTCCGGTTTTATAAATTTAAAACAGCTGATTAAATCATATACTAAATTCTTATATCCAATATTCTATCCAGCAATTTTCAGTTACGAAAATCATCTTTTCCCTCAATATTCCAAAATAGATATCATCAAATATTTAAATAATTCTAAAATTCCACTGCTTTTCATTCATAGCAAAAATGATAATATGGTACTATTTTCTTATTCAATAAAATTTCTTCAAAAAAAAGTTAAAAGAACAAATCTTTCATTTATCATTTTAAATAATAGAAAACATAATCCATACTTAACTGATAGAGCTTTTGAATACTATGATAAAATCTTTACTTGTTATCGAAAAAACAAGAAAAAATTCACTTCATTAGATTCAAAAAAGAATTATTTTTCAAAAGTTGATTTCCATTTAATGATGGAAGATGATTTAAAATTATTTGATAACATCTTTTCTTTTTTAGATAAAAATTAGGAATTTTAAATTTATCTACTTTATTCGACAATAAATTTCTATAAGATATTCTTGTCTCTTCTGGAGAGAGAAAGGGTGAAGTATGCATTATAATTTTTTTAATTTGCAAAATAAAGATTGCACATGTGAATTTAGTGCTGATTTTACTAGTCAAAAAGTTTATTTATTTCGTCTTTTTAATGAAAATATCAATATTGTAGTTTCAAATTTTGGTGGAAGCCTAAATAGTGTTTTTGTTAAAGATAAAAATGGACAATATCATGATGTTGTCCTATGTTACGATAATCCTGATGACTGCAACAATGATGATCGCCATTTTTTAGGTTTACAGCTTGGGAGATGTGCAAACTTAATAAGCAAGGGTCAATTTTTCTTTAAAAACTCAGTATATGATTTAGACAAAAACTACAAAGGCAATTTTTATAATGGCGGTTTTTTTCCTTTCGGCCATCGTTTTTTTGCAGTTGAAAAATTTACTTTAGATGAAGTTACTTTTTCTTTATTGAGCCATGATGGTGACCAAGGTTTTCCTGGCAATCTCGATATCGAGATTACTTACCATCTGCTAGAAAATGGATTTGAAATAATCTATAGCGCTATAAGTGATACTGATACAATTTGCAACTTATCAACTAGAAATTTTTTCAATTTAAATGGTGAAGGTAAAAGTAACATTTTAAACCATAAATTAAAAATAAATGCTGATTATTATTTACCGATAAATGAAACATTACTTCCAAAAGAATATATAGCAAGTGTCAAAAATACTCCAATGGATTTCACCAACTTTAAAAGAATTGGAAAAGATATTTATTCTGATTTTGAAACAATTAAAAATGGTAATGGATTTACCTGCTATTATCCAACAGATTCTCGATATTCTTCTTCTGATTTAAACGAAATCATCGAATTACAAGGCGATATATCCGGGATTACAATGAAAATTTATACCGATTACCCCGGTGTTTTTGTATATACAGCCAGCTATGTTAATAATCTTGCAGGAAAAAATAATCATGTATATAATAAATATGATGGTGTAGCTTTTATACCTCAGTTTTTTCCTAACGCAATAAATGTTCCTTATTTTGAACAACCAGTGATTGAAAAAAATAAAAGATACATCAAAAAAGTACGCTATTTATTTAGCTAATTTTGGAGGGATTATGAAAAATCTAAAAGGTAAGGTTACCTATGTAATCAATCAAAGAATAATGGTTCTTGTCGATGGAAAATATTATGTTATTTTAAATTTTAACGGAAAAGTTAAACCTGGAGATGATATAGAATTTGATGTCGATTCTTCTTTGCCTATGCCTTCTTATTTATTTGCTGTTGCAACAATCAACGAACCTGAACTTCCAACTGCTCTAGAAGAAATTCATGACCATTGGTTTGGCAACTGGAAAAAGTAAAAAAATTTTAAATTTTTCTTGCATTCAACAATTCAAGTGTTAGAATAATATTGTGCTAAAGCACAAGCATTGAAGAAGACACGATTTCTTCTAAATTTTAGAGAGGTTGGTTAGGTGAAAGCAACCATTGAAGAAATTACCACTTCGGAGCTTCCTTAGTAATAAGGTATCGCCCAGGAAAGGGGCATTAGAGTTCGATTTAATTTCGAAAAAGTCAGGTGGGACCGCGAGACATTCGCCCTGTTTCCACCTTTTTATTTTTGTAAAGGAGAAAATATGAAATTAGAACTTAAAGATGGTACAATCATCGAAAAAGAAATTGGAATTACAGGCTTAGAATTAGCTAATAGTCTCTCAAAATCATTAGCTAAAGAAGCTATTGCTCTCAAGGTCAATGGGGAACTTAAAGATTTATCTCTTCCTCTTGAAAATGATGCAAAAGTTGAAATCATCACCAAAAATGATTCTGAAGCTTTAGACATTTTAAATCATTCAACTGCTCATTTATTAGCCCATGCAGTAATGGAGCTTTATCCAGATTCTCAATTAGCTTTTGGTCCATCAATTGAAGAAGGTTTTTATTACGACATTATGTTCAAAGAACCAATTTCTGAAAATGATTTTCCAAAAATCGAAAAGAAAATGCATGAATTAGCAAATAAAGCAATAAAAATCGAAAGAGTTTTGTTGACAAAAGATGAAGCAAAACAGATGTTCAAAGATCAAAAATTCAAACTTGATCACTTAAATGATATCGAAGATCCAATAACTGCCTATAAACAAGATAATTTTGCTGATTTATGCCGTGGTCCTCATGTCAAACATACCGGATTAATTAAACATTTCAAGCTTTTAAGTTTAGCTGGAGCATATTATAAAGGGGACCAAAAAAATGAACAATTAACTAGAATTTATGGTACTTCTTTCTTCAGTGAAGAAGATTTGAAAAAACACTTGCAAGATCTTGAAGATCGTAAGCTTTCCGACCATAGGAGACTTGGCAAAGAACTTGGATTGTTCATGCTCTCTGATTATGGTCCAGGTTTCCCTTTCTTCCTTCCTAATGGTATGATTTTACGCCGTGAACTTGAAAATTTCTGGTACGATATTTGTGAAAAACGTGGCTATGTCTTTGTTAAAACTCCAATTATTTTATCTCGTGAACTTTGGGAGACTTCTGGTCACTGGGCAAATTACAAAGATAATATGTATACTACTAAAATTGATGACAAAGATTATGCCATTAAACCAATGAATTGTCCAGGTGGCATGCTTGTTTATGCAAATAGTATTCATTCTTATCGTGATCTTCCATTAAGAGTAGGTGAACTTGGCCTTGTTCATCGTCATGAAGCCAGCGGTGCTTTAAATGGTTTATTCCGTGTGCGTTCATTCACTCAAGATGATGCTCACATCTTCCTTAGACCTGATCAACTTGAAGATGAAATCAAAGAATTGCTCCGTCTATATGATGATGTTTATAAAGTCTTTGGTCTTTCTTATTACATTGTCTTATCTACTCGTCCAGAAAATAAATATATCGGTGATATTGAAACATGGAATCGTTCTGAAGCAATTTTAGCCAATTGCTTAAAAGAAAGCGGAATCGATTTTAAAATCAACGAAGGTGATGGTGCTTTCTATGGTCCAAAACTTGATTTCAAGCTCCGCGATTCTATGAATCGTATCTGGCAATGTGGCACTATCCAACTCGATATGAATTTACCTGAAAGATTTGATTTATATTATATCGATTCTGATGGTCAAAAGAAACGTCCAGTAATGCTCCATCGTGCAATTTTAGGATCTATCGAAAGATTCATCGGTATTATTACAGAAAACTTCAAAGGTGCTTTCCCAACTTGGTTATCACCAGTTCAAGTACGCGTTCTTCCAGTAAATGATGAAGCACATGGTGAATATGCTAATAAAATTTTAAAGACATTAAAAGATGCTGGTATCAGAGTTGATCTTGATGAATCTAATGAAAAACTTGGTTTCCGTATCCGTGAAAGTCAAACTAAAAAGATTCCTTACACATTAGTTATCGGTAATAAAGAAGTAGAATCTAATACCGTTACTTATCGTCTTTATGGAAAAGAACAAACTGTCAATATGGGTATTGATGAATTTGTCAATCATGTTCTTGAAGATATCAAAGACAAGAAACTTGTTAGAGATTAATTACAACTAATAAAAACAGCTAAGATTTACTCTATTAATTTGAGTTCTTAGCTTTTTTTATTTGCTTTTAATAAGTTATAACGTTAAGACCAAATAACAGACCTAATATTATCGCTTGAATAATTAATAAAACTAGTAAAACTTTTAAACTACGATAATTTATTTTCTTTTCTTCTTCTCTAAAAATATTGCTAAACAACATGAAAAAAGCTAAGGCGGGAGTACCAAAAAAGAATGCTGCTACATAAACATCAATCAATTTATTTGCCGCTAATGTGTTCTCAGATTTTAAAAGATTAATATATTTAATACTGCGGAATATTGTATAAACATTTCCGAAAAGTAATATAGCTAATAAAATTGTAAAATGCATAATTTCTCCATTAATAATAATTTAAATCAAAGTCTTATTTGATTAGATTTATTTTAAAATATTTATGCTAAAATAGAAATAGAAAGTTGAGGTAAAATTATGAGTATTCTAGTTTTAGGTGGTGCTGGATATATCGGTTCCCACACAGTCAAAAGACTTATCGAACATGGTGAAGATGTTGTTGTTGCCGATTCTTTATTAACCGGACATATTGAAGCTGTCGATAAAAAAGCTCGTTTTTATAAAGGTGATATTCGTGATGGTGAATTTCTCGATATGTTATTTACCAAAGAAAAAATTGATGGTGTAATTCATTTTGCTGCTTCTAGTCAAGTTGGTGAAAGTATGATTAAGCCATTAAAATACTACGATAATAACTTATACGGAACAATGAAATTGCTCGAAAAAATGGTAGAACACAATATAAAAAATATTGTTTTCTCTTCTACTGCTGCAACATATGGTGAACCAAAAAATATTCCAATATTAGAAAGTGATCCAACAATTCCAACTAACACTTATGGTGAAACTAAATTAAGTATGGAAAAAATGATGAATTGGGTTGGTAAAGCTCATGATCTTCATTATGTTGCACTTCGTTACTTCAATGCAGCTGGTGCTAGCTTAGATTCAACAATTGGTGAAGCTCATTTTCCTGAAACTCATTTAATTCCAATCATCTTACAAGTTGCTTTAGGTCAAAGAGATGCTATTTCTATTTTCGGCGATGACTATCCAACAAAAGATGGAACTTGCGTCCGTGACTACATTCATGTCACCGATCTTGCCGATGCTCATATTCTTGCTCTCAAATATTTGATGAATGGTGGAAAGAGCGATGTCTTCAATCTTGGAAATGGTGTTGGTTTCACAGTTAAAGAAATTATTGAAGCCACACGTGAAGTTACTGGAAAAGAAATTCCTGAAGTTATTGCACCTAGAAGAAGTGGTGATCCTTCCACATTAATCGCTTCAAGTGAAAAAGCTAAAACTGTCCTTGGATGGAAGCCTGAATTATATGATATTAAAACTATTATCTCTTCCGCATGGAAATGGCATTTATCCCATCCACATGGCTACGATAAAGAATAATTAAAAAATATTTAATAAAAACTCCTGCTTTCGCAGGAGTTTTTTTGTGTTTGTTTAACTATTTTTTATCTCTATAATTTGCGGATATCTTATCGTTTTATATTTTTTATTTTGAATTATAACATTTTCAAAGCCAAGAAGGTTTTGATATTCACCATCAGATAAAAAATCTATATCAAGATTTTTTTCTATACCTTTAAGATTTAAAAAAGCATATAAATCTTTTTCTTCATTAGACCATTTAATAAGAATAAAATCATCATCGAGATTGATTACATTAAATATTCCTGTTTGATAAATATTATCCTTTTTTAATAAAGACAATTTCGATATAAACGAAACAACATCTTCTTCTTTTTTATCCCATTCAATATCATCTTTATCAAACAAAGAAATTTGATGATCAGATAATGTTTCTATGCCATTATAAAGAAATGTCATACCCCGAAGCATATATATTAAAGCAATACCACAAAAAGATGCTTCTTTATTTTTAAAATAGGACATAATTCTCGGCATATCATGGTTTTCAATATAGCGAAGTTTGACATAACCCATTGGTAGTTTTTGCTCTTGCTCTATAATTTTATCCATATAATTTGATAGAGTTATTTCTCCATGCATAGCCTTTTGAAAAGCTGGAAATACATCATAATCATAAAGAATATCAAAATAATTATATAGGGAAGCTTCATCTAGAACATCATAGCCTAAATCTAAAATATGTTTTCTAAAATCTGGATGAACAGACTCACCTATCATTATGATATTTTTATTTAACTTTTTTAAAATTGGTAAGCAATATTCGTAAAATTTTTCTGGCAAAACAGAACAGACATCAAATCTAAATCCATCGATACCTAATTTTAGATAATAGCAAAGAACATCAGTCAAATATTTTATAATTTCATCGTTAGCATATGTAAAATCAGTAATATCACTCCAATCACCAAATCTGTTGGTAAAATTTCCCAATTCATTATGAACAAACCATTCAGGATGTTTTTTTGTCAATACCGAATCTCTAGAAGTATGATTAAATACTATATCTATAATAATTTTCATCTTCTGATCATGGGTTGCAGAAATTAATCTTTTTAAATCTTCTAAATCACCATATTCTTTATTGATTTCATAATAATCTTTTATTGAATATGGAGAACCTAAAACACCTTTTCGACAAATAACTCCTATTTCATTAATAGGCATTAAATATAAAATATCTGTTCCTAATTTCTTAATGTCTGGCAATTTTTTTATAATTTCCGAAAAAGTTCCTTCCTTCGAAAAATTTCGTGGAAAAACTTGATAAATTATTTGATTTCTATATTTTAAATTATTCTTTTTCATTGACATTCATTATCCAATCCATAGCATTTACAAAAGCTAAACGCCAAGCTATTTCATTATGGCGAAAACTCTCATTTATATAACTTTCAATTTTTTCTTGAGGATATCCCGCTTGTATTAAATTATTTACAAAATTTAAATTTCCTTTATACAATAAACTTTCTACTGAGCCTGTTCCTCCTTGATAATAATAAATATACGGAACATTTTTATTTTTAAATTCCATCGTTTTATATAATTTAATAAATGTTTCATCGCTAAATACACCATTAGCAGGTGAAAATACAAAAGAAAATTTAAAAATATTTGGATAAACTAGAGACAAATAAAAACTTGCTAAACCTCCAGAAGATGCTCCTGCAATGCCTATATAATTCAAATCTATTGGAAATTTTTCAATTAAAATAGGAATAACAGATTCAGTTATAAAACGTCCTATATTATCTAATCTTCCATTATAAAAGCTATCAGAAATTTCATTTTTAGCTTCTTTTCTTATCTCTTGATATGGAAGATTAAATGTCAGTTCTTGATCGCGATATCCATCTTTTGACGAAATTCCTACAATAATAAAATCTTTATTATATTTTCTTTTAACTAACTCCAAAGTTCTATTTACTTCCCAGCTTCCATAATCATCTGGAGAATCAGTATACTTTGTTAAATCTTCAATGGAATAAAGGTTATCTGAATCAAACATAATAATTAAGCCAAAATCTTTTGAAATATTATTCGGAACGTAAACTTGTATAACCTTTTCAAAATTTTCCTTTTTATATGTAATGTTTTTATAATCTGTTAATGAAACTACCTTAATAGTACCATATGTTGGTCGATCTATTTCAATATGATAATTTAAAAATTTTTTGTCTTTACTAGGTTCAATAAAAATACCTTCGTATAAAGAACAATCTTTGATTTTTTCAACATTTTTATCATGATATTGTATTTGATAAAAGTCATCAACTTGCTCTATTTTTATCTTTTTATTATTTTTTAAATCAAACTTCATTTGTTGCGCCCTCTAATTTCAAGAATAAGTCATTTATTTTAATTATTTTCTTTTTTGATTTCAATATTCAAGTATTTTAAAATTCCATCTATTTTAATATGTATATAAATTATTTATTTTTTTGCTTTAGATATTCAGCCATAATATTTCCCATCCATAAATAACCATCATTATTAGGATGAATGTCATCAGCCATATTTTTTTTTAAAGTATCATCATCTAACTTTTCCATGTTTTCAAAATTATAAAAGTCTATAATTTCAATGTTCCATTTTCTTTTTATCTCATATAATTTATCAATCAAAAAATCATATTTTTTATTATTAAAATTAGGATTAGTATAAAAAATTACAGAGCAATTCCAAATTTCTTTGCAATAAGCAATTATATATTCAATTGCTCCTAAAACTGTCTTCTTATCAAATGCATCCTTTTCTAATGAAGAAGAAACTTCTCCTAAGGGTTTGTTTTTTGAAATATCATTAGTAGAAAGTTGAACTATAATGCCTTCTATTTTTTCTTTTTTATCTAATTTATTTTCCAAGCGTTCAACATAAGAAGTTGAATCATCATCGGTCAAAGTAGTACCATTTTCCGCTTCTTTAACACAATGGCATTTTAAAATTTTTTCGATAACTTCAACAAAAGATTTTCCATTATTAGCAAAACCATATGTTACCGACGATCCTAAAAAATAATATATTTTCTTTTTCATTTAATTTCACCTTTGTCACTATTTTATTTTATCATCTAAGTAAATATTTTTAAAATAAAAAGCAAAATAAAAGACCTTTTTACAGGTCTTAAGGTTATTAAAAAGGCGAATTAATTTTCTGAGATTATTTCTTCAATTCTATTTTGATTATTCTTTTGAATAATTTCTGTTTGCTTATTAGCATCTTCAATTTGTGCTGTTAAAGCTTCATTTGTCTGATTCATAGAATTGATTAAAGGAATAAAAAGGGCTGTAGAGCTAGAGACAAGTAAAACTGAAGCAGTCATAGCTACTTTGAAAAATTGGCTTTTTTTCTTTTTACCTTGTTTTGTCAACTTATTGTATTTCATTTGCCTATCCTTTCTATCACTCTTAATTTCGCAGGCTTACTGCGATTATTTCTTTCAATTTCTTCTATTGTTGGAGAAATTGGCTTTCGCGTAACTAATTTATAATTGATTGGCTTATCTATTGGAGGAAGATATTTATCAACTACTTCATTGGTTGTTGCTTTCTTGAAGATTGTCTTAACCAGGCCATCTTCATAAGAATTAAATGTTAATACACCGAGCCTTCCGCCAACCTTAAGTAAATCTAAGGCGGCAGGAATCCCGGTATTTATTGCACCTTTCTCTGAATTAACTAGATATCTTATTGCTAAAAAGGTTTTCTTTGCTGGATGGCCATCTTTATGCAATTCTTTAGGAGGAAGGGATTTTTTTACGATATCTACTAATTCAAATGTGGTTTCAATCGTTTTTTGTTCACGAGATTTTATGATGTTGCGTACAATACTTTTTGCAAATTTCTCATCAGCAAATTCATATAATGCTTTCATCAATGTTTCAGCATCATATTTATTAACAACATATTTTGCTGTTGGAATAGATGAGTCATTTTGATCCATTCTCATATCTAAAGGAGCATTAAAACGATATGAAAATCCTCTTTTTGGATCATCAAATTGAGGAGATGAAACCCCCAAATCAAAGAAAATAAAATCAAAATCTTGAATATTTTGCTCTTTCAATAATTCTGGAACTTCTGCAAAATTAGAATCAATTGTTTTAAAATTCGTTCCAATTTTACTTAATCTTTCTTCGGAAAATGTCAAAGCCTCTTTATCTTGATCAACTCCATATAAGAATCCTTCTGGGATTCTTTTTAAAAATTCTGAACTATGTCCTGCTCTTCCTAAAGTCATATCTAAAACTTTAGAATTCTTTTTTAAATTGGCATATTCGATAACTTCATCAAGCATTACCGAAACATGATGGTTGTAAGCTTGCTCCATATTATTTAGCCGCTAACCTTTCTGCCAATGCCTCATAACATTTTTCATCATCAGATGAATTATTCTTTTCGTTATATGTCTCTAGATCCCATAGTTCTAAATGATCATAGACACCGACAAGAATTACTTCTTTATCCAATTTAATATGAGCTTTATCAAGTATTGTTTGTGGAATTAATACTCTGCCAACTTTATCAATTTTTAATTCGCATGAATTTCCGAAAAATAATCTTTTCAACAATCTATTATCGCTAGAAAAGTTATCCAAAGAATCAATGCTTTCTGCTCTTTTTTGATACAAAGAAGAAGGATATAAGGATATACAATGGTCGAAATCAACAAGTCCATAAAACTCCTCACCAAGTTCATTGCGATATTTGGCGGGAAGAACTAATCTTTTCTTGCTTTCAAAGCTTGGATATGACTGGCCTATGAACATATTTACCACTTTCTACCATTTCCATCCATAATTTACCACTTATATATTATTTTGACAAGATTTTTTATATATTTTTTTGAAATATTGTAAAAACCACAATAACATGATTTTTTTTAAAAAATAAAAATAAGTTAAATAAAAAAAGAATATAAAAAAGAAATTGTATGATATATAATTAATTTATACGCAAGTGAGGTACTATTATGAAGACCATATCAAGAAAATTTATCTTGCCTTTATATTTATTTTTAACTTTTTTTGCTTTTCTTTGCAGTATCTTTTCTTTATATGTTTCAAACAATTACAATAAAATTTATAATATACCAAAAATAAACAATTGCGTTTTAAACTTAAACGATTATGATATCAATACAAGAAAAGTTGATTATCTATTAAATGGATCTTGGGAATTTTATTATAACCAATGGATAGTTTCTGATAATGAGGAAAATAAGTGTCTTGGAACTATTTCTCTACCTTCTCATTGGAATGATTGCTTTGATATCAGTCCTAATGGTTATGCCTCATATAAACTTAAAATAACAAACGTCTCAAATGCTAACCTTTCAATAGTTTTAAATAACTTTCGATATTCTTATCGTGCCTTTATTAATGGTGAACTGGTGGTTTCTTCTGGCAATATGTCAAAAGATAAAGTTGCTCCAACTACTGGAAAAATAGATATTAAAAGACCTTATGAAATTAAAAATGATAAAAAAGATATAGATCTTATACTAGAAAATTCCTATAACACAGTTGGTGGTTTTTATAGTGCCCCATGGTTAACCACTTCATCGTTTTCTGACAATACTAATATTTTAAGCAACACAATAACAACAATTATTATTTTGATGAGCGGTGCTTTAATTTGCTTAACTTTAATTCTATTTGGTTTATATAAAGGAATAAAAAAATATGGTTATTCATGTTTAAGTGATTTTATTATTTGTCTCTTTTTAATGTTTAATCAATTAACTTCAAAAGATGGTGCATTAATATTTAATAAATTAGGAATATTCAATTACCAAATTTTAGCTTCTTTTTGCTTTCTATTTTTGTTATTGGTCTTTATCTTTTCTTTTAAAAAAATAAAAGTTAATAAGATTCATTATTTCTTTTTAGTTATATCTTTTTTATTAATTGCCTTATTCTCTTTCACAAAATGGAATATAATTTTTATAAGTTTATTCTTTATCGATATTCTATTTATTACAATATATTATTGCTTTAAAGGAAAGATTTACTTTCCATTTCCTTTCATATGTCTTCTAACATTTTTTGAATTTTTTGATTATCTCGGATTTTTTGTATTCGGAAGTGAATGTTTAATTTCACTTGTTTTATTTTTAATATTGTTGTTAAATACTTTTGAAATATTAAACAACATTAATTATTTAGCAAAAAATAATCCAGAAATTAAAAAAGCTCAAAATAAAATGCTTGTCAATCAAATTCAACCGCATTTTATTTTTAACACTTTAACTTCAATACAAAATTTATATGACGAAAAAAATGAAAATGCATCTTTAGCTATGAATGAATTTGCTAAGCATCTACGCTGGCAAATAGATTCTATAAATAATGAATTAGTTACATTTGAAGAAGAATTAGATAATATTTTTAATTTCATCAATCTTTATAGTCTGAGTAAAAATTTTAATGTTGATGTTCTATATGATATTGATTATATTGATTTTTCCATTCCTTCTTTTTCTCTTCAACCTTTTATTGAAAACTGTTTGAAACATGCTGGTTTAAATGAGAAAGATAATGGCCAAATAATCATATCCACAAAAAAAGAAAACAAACAAATTATCATTAGTATCAATGATAATGGATGTGGATTTGATATTTCTAAAATATCAGATAAGTCAAATGGAATAAGAAATTGTATTGAAAGACTTAAATACACATTAAATGCATCTGTTGACATTGATTCATTTATTTCGAAAGGAACAAATATAACAATAAAATTTATGGATAAAAGAAATGAAAAAAATAATACTAGTAGATGATGAATTATCTTCAATTCAAAAAATGATATCTATGCTGATTGATCAATATGATTTATCTTTTTGCATGCTTAAAGAAGATCCTTTAAAAGCTATCGAATACATCAGAAATTTTGATGTTAGCGCTGCATTTTTAGACATAAATATGCCTTTGATAAACGGAATTAATTTAGCTGAAAAATTAATTCATATAAATTCTAATATTAAAATAATTTTTATAACTGGATATTATTACGATAAAAAATATTTGGAGCAGAAATTCAAAAATAATTTATTGTCTATTATTGAAAAACCTTTTACAAAAGAAGAATTTAAAAAAATATTAGATGCAATTAATGGTGATCTTAGCAATTATTTTTTACACACTTTCGGAAACTTCGATTTATTAAACAATAATTCTCCTTTGAATTTCTATTCAAAAAAAAGCAAAGAATTGCTTGCACTTCTTGTCGATAGAAATGGTATAAATGTTACAATGGACGAAGCTATTTGTGCATTATGGCCAGATTTAGATATTGATAAAAGTAAAATTCTCTATCGCGATGCAGTCTGGAAACTAAGAAAAGCTTTAAAAGAAAATAATCTTGAAAATCTAGTTACTTTCCAAAGGGCTCTTTTACATATCAACAAAATCATTCCATGTGATTATTGGGATTTTTTAAAAGGAAATAGAAAAAAATTCAATGGTTTCTATTTATCTAGTTATGATTGGTCGTTAGATACTCAAAATTATTTAAATAGCCTAATTGAATATTAGCACTTCTTTAGCACTTAGGCTGTTATTATTAATATAACTTTGGAGGTATATTAATATGAACACAAGAGATGAGCATTTAGTTAAAACAAAGGCAGAACTTGTAAAAAATTTAGACATTTATTTAGAAGGCGTAAATAATGAACAAGTCATGGTAGTAAAGAGTTATTTTTCTTTAGATACAGCAAAAACCGATATTGAAAAATTTATCCAAAAGGGTGAAATGAAAGATTCTATCTATGGAAAAAAATTAAAACAACAAATGAAAAATTTAATCAAAAAAGCTGAAATACATCAAGAATATTACACTGTTCTTGGAAGTTTATTTCACATTTCTTCCGTTGAATTTTCTTATAATTATTATTTAAACGCAAAATCATATCAAATTTCACCTCAGATTTACAATACCAACATAGATATAAATGTTTTCAATAAGCTATTTGATGGTGATTATTCTTTTGACACAATTGCAAACAAAACTACAAACACTAACTATTCAAACATTCAAACTTCTGAAATCATCAATGCTTTCGAAGATGGTTTTTCCGCTCATAAAATTTCCAATTACGAATTTAATTATGATCAAAAAATGAGTATAAAAATGATGAAAAGTCAGTTGCATAGTAAATTAAAAGATTTAAAGCAAGAAGAATTAGGGGTCTCACGTCATATTGACAATTTAAATTTAGTAGATTATAAATACACATATTCAACATGCATATTTATTATGCCTTTTTATGTTTTCAATTATGATACAGGGAAAGAAATAGTTACAATTCTTTATAACGCTTATAATGGTTCAATAAGTACTCCTATTTTAAATAATCCTTTAGCACTTCTTGAAAATAGTTCTGAAAAAATAGGAATTAAACCACAATTTAGTGTTTTATTATTCATATTATCTTTTGTTATCATTATTTTAGGACCTGTGTGTTATATTTTGAATTACTTATTAAAATCCTTTAAGTACAAAAAGAAAATATCCTCTTCTCTTCCTTATTCTGAACAATTGAAATTAAAATAATGTTTTAAATTTCTTTTAATAAATAGATTTAATTCTCCTTTTTTTAAAGGAGATTTTATTTTACTAAAAAAAACAATCCTTTCGGATTGCTTTTTTAATTTTCAAAATCTTTTTCGTCTAAAGTTACAAAAGGTGAATTTTCCTTTTCTCTAGCCTTTCTTTTTTCGTTATATTCTTTTTCTGAAAGAATTTCAACGCCATTATAAGTTTGATCTTTAAAGCCACTTGTTTTGGTATATGAATATGGAACTAAAGAATAAAGAATGGCTAAAAATGTAGGACGTAAATTATAATATTTATTAATTCTTTCGATTTCCTCTTCTTCATCTTCACTAGTTATAACAACATCATCAGTATCAAAGAATACTTCATGTTCTTTTTTAAATGTTACATTGTCAATAATATCACATTCAAGATAAACAGTCATTTTTATAACTGGAGGAAGTCTATCATCTAAAAAATCTGAATCTAAAGAAAATGAGCAAGAAATAAACTTATCTAAGCCTGTCAAAGGTTTTAACTCTTCTTCTGATAACTCAACCTTTAATTCTTTACCATTATAGATCAAACGTTTTATTTCATCTTCGGTTAAAAGAGTAAATGGCCTTGTTCTCATAATATTTCTCCCTTTAACTCATGTTGAATCAATGTCATCGTATAGCGCATATCTTTATGTGCTGCTTTATCTAAACGTAATTCGTAGATATGATTCCATTCATCTTCACTGGCCGTTACCGCAATAGAAGTTTTAATTCCATTCGGTAAAACTGCACGGGCAATATCAGGAGTTGCTCCATTTTCTAAAAAAGCAAAATAATTATCTTCTGCTTCTTGATAAGCCTTATCATAAATTTCATGATATTTATCATAATCTAATGGTTTAATAAAAGAAACTGAATGTCCAAATTTATTTTTGGAATAATTACAATATCTTGTTGATTCTTGTGCAAAAGAACATGGACGATGACGAACTAATTCATGGGTTACACCACGATCAGTAACAACCATAACTGAAAGAAAATGATGTTTACCTCTAACTTTAAAATAAGTTTCAAGTGGAAGATCTTTCAAATCAATTAATTTTGCTTTTTTTGATTCACTGACAGGAAATATATTTTTGATATTTTCAGGCAAAGAATTAATTAATGGATAAAAGATGTTAGGATATTCTTGATAATTTTCAATCATCGGTCTTATTGAACAAGTCAATAAATAACAATTTTCAAGTTTTGTTAATACAATATAAGGATTATTTAAATAAATGAACTCTTTTGCCAATTCATCATCGATTAAATAATGAAAATGATAATGCTCACACATAGCAAGATGCTTATTTTTTATCAAGTTTTTTATAAATATTTCATCTGGAGTTTTGCTAATAGCTTGATAGCAATTATGTGCAATAAGGGCTAATTTAGTATAAAAATCCTCTATTTTTAAATATTTTGCAGAATAACCAACATAGTTCATCGTAAACTACCACCCAATTTATCAACAACACTATTTATAACTTTTTCTTGAAGGATATTTAATTCCTCTTCTTTAAATGTATGATCCATTGATGTAAATAATAATTTAACAGCAAGTGATTTCTTTTCTTTATCTATTTGATAAATATCAAAAATTTCAGCAGATTTTAAAGTAGATCCTACAGCTTTTTTAATTGTTGAAATAAGATCTCCAGAAGATACAGAATTATCTAAAACAAAAGCATAGTCTCTTTCAACATCTGGATAAATTGAAAATGGAACAAATTTTGTAACACCAGTTTTAATATTGATTAATGCGCTAATGTCTATTTCTAATACATATGTTTCTTCTTTTTCTAATCGTGGATTAATTTGTCCGAAACTAGCAACTTTCTCTTTTCCGACAAACACATCTGCACTTCTTCCAGGATGGAAGAAATCTTGGCTAGCTCTTCTTAATTGATATCTATTTGGAAGAATACCAGTTAATCCAAATATTCCTTCAAAATATCCTTTTATATCAAAGAAGTCATATTTTCTTGAAATTAAACTTCCCTGTTCTTTTACTTTTCCAGTTAAACAAATAGTTAAATAAGTTTTATAGGTATCTTTATAATGAACTTCACCAACTTCAAACATACCAAAATTATTTTTTTGACGAGCTCTATTGTAATTTACTGTTTTTACCAAAGATGAAGTAAGATCACTTCTAACATATTCATGATCAGCAGTCATAGGATTACCTATACGAATAGAAGGTTCTTTTTCATTAAAAATACGATATGAACGATCGAGTTTCTCATCGATTAAAGTATACGACACCACTTCATATAAGCCATTAGCAATAAGGTATTCACGTACTTTTCTAACAAGTTCTTGTTTAGCAGTTCTTCTACCAGATGTAAGTGGCAATTTATCTAAAGTATTGTCTAAACAAGATGGATCTGAATAACGGAAGATTTCTTCTTCTAAGTCAGCTTGTTCTTTAATATCTGGTCGATCAACAGGAACCAAAACTTTATCATCTTCCCAAACAAATCTTAAATCTTTGAAAATTTTAGCAACTTCATCATGAGTAAATTTACCACCCAAACGATGATTAGCACTTTCTAAAGAGAATGGAAGCAATCTATTTGGAGTTTCTTGTTCATCATATAATGAATAAGATTTCACTGTAAATGATGGATCAATTGATTTATAAACTGTAGCTAGCATCAATAGAGAATCTTCTATTAATTGAGGATTGACTTTTTTGATAAAACGTTGAGCGGAATCAGATACTAATCCAGTTCTTTTAACAGTATGACGAACTTGAACATATGAAAAATTAGCAGCTTCAATAGCAAAGTGAGTACTTGTAAGTTCAGTTTCAACATTTTTTAACCCCATAACTCCACCTAAACACATTGGAGTTATGCCATCGGTAACAACTATATCGCCTTTTTCTACTTTGACATTTTTATCAGCTAATGTTTCAAGTTCACCTTCAAAATCATCTTTTACAACAAATTCATTATGGCCATTTAAACTTTTAACTTTATCTAAATCATAAAAATGATATGGTTGACCTGTTATTGCCATCATAAAGTTTCCTAAATCAACTGCTAATGATATAGGTCTATATCCTAAAGCGATAAGATATTGCTTAAGTTTAGCAGGAGATTCAACAATTTTACCATCAGTTTCAACTTCTAATAAACCAAAACTCAAGCATTTTGGTGTAAGTGAAGTTACCTTAATTTTATTGTCTTTTTCAACTTGAATATTTTCTATTTTTTTATAACTACAAGAATAAATAGCAGATAATTCCCTAGCTATTCCTAAAACTGAGGATAAGTCAGGTCGATTAGCTAAAATATTCAAATTTAAAATTGTATCATCTAAACCTAATAAGCCTAAAACATCATCGTTTCCTAATTCGGTATCTTCAGGCAATTCTTCAATGCCATTTTTCTGAGCTTCAGAAAGAAGTTCTTCATTAACACCTAATTCAGAAAGTGAGCAACACATTCCATTGCTTTCATATCCAGCAATTTTTGTTGGTTTTATAACTAAGCCTTTAGCTTTAAGATCTGCTCCTGGTAATGCCACAATAACTTTTAAATCTTTGCGGGCATTAGGAGCACCACAAACAATATTATAAATTCCATGTTCACCGCAATCTACTTCAAGAAGATGAAGATGATCACTATCCGGATGCTTTTCACAGCTAATTATTTTTCCTGTTGTAAGATTCGTCGCTTGAGCTAAAGGAATTACTTCTTCAACTTCAACACCATGAAATGTTAATTTATCTGCAATATCAAAAGGTGTTACATCATTAGGAAAATCAACTATTTCTTTGAGTAATTTATAAGATACTAACATTTTTTACTCCTTTCTGAATTGTTTGATGAAATCAATATCGTTTTGATAAAAACGATGTATATCATCGACACCATATTTAAGCATGGCAAATCTATCAATACCTATACCAAAGGCAAAGCCTTGATATTTTTTATCATCAAAACCATTAAGTCTTAAAACATTTGGATGAACCATACCAGCACCTAAAACTTCAATCCAACCGGTATGTTTGCAGAGTTTGCAACCTTTTCCATCACATTCAAAACAAGATACATCTACTTCAACAGAAGGTTCAGTGAATGGGAAGAAACTCGGTCTAAATCTTACCTTACGTTTTTCGCCAAAAAAGTGATGAATCATCTGTGTCAACGTTTCTTGTAAAGTTCCCATATTAACATTTTCATCAATAACTAGAGCTTCTATTTGTCCAAATTGATGAGAATGAGTTAAATCCTCATCTCTTCTGAATACTTTTCCTGGGCAGATAATTTTAATTGGGCCTTTTCCGCCAGACTGTTGCATAATATGTGCTTGAACAGGTGAAGTATGTGATCTCATTAAAGTATTTTCATCAATGAAGAAACTATCTTGAGCATCACGAGCTGGATGATCTTTAGGAATATTCAAAAGTTCAAAATTATAGTGGTCTGATTCAACTTCTGGACCCTCAGCAATTTGATATCCTAAATTTAAAAAATACTCAGTAAAATCATCTACTATTGCTTGCCATGGATGACGCGATCCACTTTGATGATTTCTTGCAGGCAAAGTAATATCAATCTCTTCATCTTTTATTTGCTTTTCAAATTTAGCATTTTCTAATTCTTTTTGTTTTTCTTGTAAATATTCAGTTATTTTTACTTTAACTTGGTTTACTTTTTCACCAAATTTTTTCTTTTCTTCTATTGGTAAATCCTTCATCATAGAAAAAACTGAGGAGAGTTTACTCTTTTTTCCTAAAAGTTTACCTTTTAATTCATTAAGTGCCGGCACATTTTCAACCTTATTGATTTCTTCAATCGCACTTTGTTCAATATCTTCGATATTCATTGTTGACGATTCTCCTTCAAACAAAATTTATTATAGTAAATTGTAACATATTTTTAAAGAATAATCCTTTATATATTATCTTTATTATTTTTAAAATTCATGTTATAATATCTTATAGAATATAGGTAAATATAATGGAAAACATGGTTGAATTTAAAAATGTTGATAAGGAATATGTTGTTGGAGATGAAACAATTTTCGCTAATCATAATCTTAACTTCTCGATAAAAAGAGGTGAATTTGTTGTTATAGTTGGTCCTTCTGGTGCTGGTAAAACAACTTTATTAAATCTTTTAGGAGGAATGGATAAAGTTACACGTGGCGAAATAATAGTCGATGGAAAAGACATCGCTAAGTTTTCCAATAAACAATTGACTTCTTTCCGCCGTTCTTCAATCGGTTTTGTTTTTCAATTCTATAACCTTGTCCAAAATATGACTGCTTATGATAATATCGAAGTATCATCAGAACTCGTAAAAAATGCCATGGATACTGATGAAGTATTAAAAATGGTAGGATTATATGATCGAAAAGATAATTTTCCTTCACAACTTTCAGGTGGAGAACAGCAAAGAGTATCTATCGCCCGAGCATTAGCTAAAAAGCCAAAGCTTTTGCTTTGCGATGAACCAACAGGGGCATTAGATTACGAAACTGGAAAAATGATTCTTGGCTTATTAAAAGATATTTCAAAAAAGGAGAACCAAACAACAATCATTATTACTCATAACGCTGCCTTAAAAGCGATGGCGGATCACGTTATGCATGTAAAAAATGGAACAATTATCGCTGAAGAATACAATTCCTCCCCTACTCCAATTTCGGAGATTGAATGGTAATGAAACATTTAAAATACATTTTTTCATCTTTAAAAAACGATTTTTCTAAACTTTTTGCTATTGTTTTGATAGTCCTTTTAGGAATTGGTTTTATGTCTGGATTACTACAAGCTGGAGAAGACTTAAAAGATGGTCAAAATCTTTTTTATAAACAAAATTTAAATTCAGATATACGTATGAGTTTTTCTGGTGGCATTTCAAAAGATTCATATAATCTAATTAAAGATAATATTAGACCTTGTGCCATTTCTCCGGAATTCAGCAAAGAAACAAATGTTAAAAGTTCTGCTACCACTTCTTATTCTCTTGTTTATTATCGGAATTTAAGTCTTTCATCTCCAGATAATTTAGTTCTTGTTGAAGGAAAATTACCTGAAGAAAAAAACGAATGTGTAATATTAACAGGTAATTCCAATTTTTCTAATTTCAATATAGGGGATAATTTCTCTATTGAAAATGATGATATTCTTTATACCATTGTTGGAAAAGTTCAAAGCTCTGAATATTTAACAAAACAAATTGTCACCTCTTTAACAAGTGGCAGACGTTTACAATCTATCATTTATTTTGATATCCAACAGCATGATGAAATTAAATATTATACTTCAATAAATTTCTGTTTTAATATTGGGGCATCTAGATTTTCTGAAAGATATTTTCAAAAAGTTAAAGAATATCAGGATAAAATTAATAATTTCATCGATGAAAATGATTTAATCAATATAAGTTTTAAAGAAATTATCAAAGAAGAAGTGATAAAAACAACCGATGAATATTTAAAAAATTTTTTAGGAACTAATGCTTTTTTAGAATTTAAAGATACAGCAGACTATCAGAAAATGATTGAAGAAAATATCGATAAAGCTTTTTATTCCTATATTAAAGAAAATGGAGATTTAACTTCTTTTTATATTACATTAAATGAGAATTATTCCTACATAATGTTGAAACAAGATATTGATAAAGTTACTGCCGTCGCTAAAATTTTTCCTGCTTTCTTTTTCTTAATTGCCATGCTTGTTGCTTCTAGTTCTATTTCACGTATCATCGCTAAAGACCGATTAGTAATGGGAACTTTTAAAGGGCTAGGAATGAAAGAAGAAAAAATAAGTTCCAAATATTTTATCTATGGACTAATAGCTATTTTAATTGGATCAATTATCGGATTAATTTTAGGCCTTCGTGTTTTAACATGGGTTATATATTATTGCTATATATCAATCTATTATCTTCCTATAATGATTTATTGGATTGATGTGCCGATGGTTTTATTTATTATTTTACTTATGACTATTTTCATTTTCGGTGTGATTTTCTTTTATTGCTGGTATACTTTAAAAGAAAAACCTGTCGATTTAATGAAAGAAAAAGCACCAAAACCTGGTAAGAAAATTCTTCTTGAAAGAATCAGACCGATATGGAAAATTCTTCCTTTCAGTATAAAAAACATGTTTAGAAACGTTTTTAGATATAAAAAGAACTTATTCATGATGTTAATTGGTGTTGGTGGAAGTGTAGCTTTATTTTTAGCCGCTTTCGGTATGAAAGACTCAATAACTGTATTAACAAAGGAGCAATACACAGATATTTTCCATTATAACTATATAATTGAAACTACAAATTATCAAAAAATTGAAAATAATTTTGATAATAAAATTGAAATTGGTTATTATTCTGGTGCCAAAATCGATGATCAGACATCTTATAATTTTAATATCTTATGTGGAGATAATCTCGACAAATTCATTTCTTTTAATAATGATTTTTTAAATAGTTCTGTAATTGTAACTACTGATCTCGCATCGCACTATAACTTAGAAATCGGAAAAGATTTTACATTTAAACTTAATAACAATGAATATTCTTTAACTTTGTCTGATATTACCAATAACTATGTTGGAAATTATCTTTACCTCGGCTCAGATTATTCTGAAACATTTAAAAACAATGCTTTACTTGGATATAAGGAAATAGAAAATTCTGAAGTTGATGCTTTTACTGAAATGCTTTTTAAAAATGGTGATGTCCAAAATATTATCTATACAGGTGATAGTCTTTCTGTTTATGATTCTCTTTTAAATAACCTTAATATGATTGTTTTAATTATTATTATACTTAGTGGTCTTTTAATGATTACTGTAATTTATAACTTAGTAGATATAAATATATCGGGTCGAAAAAAAGAAATAGCTACATTAAAAGTATTGGGATATCATCGATTAGAATTAATTATGTATATTTTCCGTGAAATTTTATTGATGACTATTTTATCAATAATACTTGGATTAGTTGCCGGATATTATCTTCACAGTTTTATCATAATGGCTATATGTTCTCCTGGTTTAATATTCGGACGAAAAATTTTCTTTAATTCATATATTTACGCAATTTTATTAACATGTTTATTCTCTTTAATTGTCACCGCAATGCTCTCACCAAAAATCTTAAAAATAGATATGGTCGAAAGCTTAAAATCAGTTGATTAATTTTACTTTTCCATAATTTTTAATCTGGTATTCAAATACAAATTATCTTCAACTTTTTCATCAATTTTATAAGCGATATGATGATCATAAAGTTTAAATATAAAACCAAAAATTAAATTTATCAAAAAAAATATTGCGACAATTATAAGTGCTATAGGTGTAATATACTTAGCACCTATTGTTATAAAAGTGATAAAAGCACCAAAAATTAAAGCAAAAAATTGTAAAGTATAAAAACTATAAATATAACTTGCATATGAAGGCGAGCCCCCATTTTTCTTCAAATCTTTTAATGCTAATATGACATTTATAGAAAAACCTAACAATGATGATAAAGAAGATGTTACAAAACTACTCATAGTTGCAACAATGCTTGCAGTCTGTGAAAAAATAGTAGTAACTGCCTGTTTTGCCGGAATAGATACCCCTTTTAAAATATAAGTATCTAAACTTGTTGGAGTAACAGAGACAATTTTCTTATCTTTAGAAAGATTAAATAGTTCAGTATCAATCTCATTTATATTATCATTGATTCTCAAATTATCAATTGTTTTAGCAATACTTTCTTTTCTATTTAAACAAGATGAATATAGAGAGCTTATGCTTTTTTTATCTGTATGAGATTTATAATAAGTTGCTCTTCTACCGAGAAATTGCCGCTCAGCTTTTTTATTTACTTTAACATCGTCGCCAATTTTTCTCTTGCGTTCTAATTCTACAATAAAGCTCATATTTTTTTGTTTTCAATGCAATGTCAGTAAAAAGATATTTATAATCAGCATCAATTCGCATGAATATATAGTTATAGGTATACGAATAAAATTCCTGTGTTTCTTTATAAAGCTTGTTTATATCATAAATAAAGAAATGTTCTTCCAATAGCTTTTTAAATTCATTGTTATTTTTTAATAATTTTCGTTTGTTCTTTTTAAAAGTATCAAGTGTCAATTTAAAATCATCTAGAGCCTTTAAATTATATTCTCTTAAATCAATATTAGAAAAATAATTAGTAAAAGATGTTATTTTTGAAGCATAAAGATCAATTAATTTATTGTAAAATAACTCTTCAGATTCATCAAATTTAGTAGGATTTAATTTACTTTCAATTGTTTTAACTTCAATTAATAATTTATCAAAACTATCTTTGTCTTCAACTTTATCTATTTCCAGTAATTTACCTTCCAATTGCTTTAAAATAGCAGAATTTCCAGATTTTATAGCTTTGATTTGTTCATCATTTTGTTTACATAAATTAGATTTTATTTCTTCTTGAATTTCATTGAACTTTTGACCTAAAAGTTCAATATTATTTTTAGAAATATTAAAAACTTTAAACGAAATAGAAATTTGTAAATATTTTCTTTCGAATAATTTTAATTCATTTTTTTTCTCTTCTAAAGTCTCAATATTATTTTCTTTTATCCAATCCAAATACCCATCATAAATAGCGTAATGTGGATATACTGATTCTTCAAATAAATCTTTTATAAGAATACCGGCTTTATGATATTCTTTTTCATCCATTAAATTCAAAAATTTCGTATACTTACTCATACTTTTACCAACTTATTTCAAATTATACCATGTTTAAAAGCTATTAAAAAGGATGAACAAAATTGTTCATCCTTAATTTATATATTGATTATAAATATTGACTCTCATCTTTAGTAAACCCCAAAATATATTTTTGAGTTTTTTTAGAGCCATAAACTTGAGTATTATCTAATTTCACTTTCGAATTATTTTTAATATAAATATCATTCATTATAATAGAATCTTTAAATGTTCCTTCAGATCTATTAATTTCGACATAGCCTGAAATTCTAGTATTACTTATATCAATTTTTTGTTTACTTATAGGACTATTTTCAAATCTAAATTCACCATTCAATACTGAGTTAAATACTATTAAACTTGTATTTTTATATTTAGTATTACCAAATATTGTCGAATTATTTATTTCAATTTTAGAATCATCTGCTTCAATTCCAGAGTTAACAATAGTTTCATTATTTAATTTTAAAGTACCATTATTAGAAGTAATACCACCATTAATACTTGATTTATTAAAGAATGCCGATCCTTTGCTTTTTAATACTACTTTATTAAAATTAGAGTTATTATCAATAATAGCTGAACTATTAACTGTTAATGTCCCATTAATAGTTATATTCTTGCTAATAACAGAAGAACTTTTAGCAAAATTTGCATCACCACTAATTAAAGTATTATTAATATTAAAATTAGTAGTATTGGATAATTCCATATTCTTTACTGTGGAATCAGAAACAAACATATTTGCATATTCGTTGCAATTTGAAACAGTTAATTTCCCTCCAACATTAATTTGATTAAGCTTAACATTTTTGGAGTTTTTAATTGTTAAATCACCAGAATTTTCAACATTTTCGATTTGAATAGCACAATCTTTATTACTGCTATTATCAATTTCAATATCACCTTTATTTATACAATTATTAAAGATAACTTTTTCTTTTCCTTCAACTTTTATATCAGAATCAAATTGGCTATCATTTGCTTCAAAATAACAATCATCGGTAACTTTAATTGTTGCATAAATATTTGAATTTTCAATGATACAACGGCTATTATTATTTACTGATAAACTATTTTTATTTAGGCCAGATTCAGAAGTAATTATACTATTTATAATTTTTACTTCAGAATTCTTTTCTGCTTTAACACATGTACCTATTACATTAGCATTTCTAATAAGTTTTACATTATCAAATTTTAACTTGCTATTTTTTGCGTGAATAATAGAAGGGGAAACATAACTTGCTAAAGTACCATTTAAAAAGACAATTTCCTCTGAGCAATTTTCAAAATAGAAAGAAGTATTTTCTCCAGCATTAATTCTTTTTATTGTATGACCATTTAAATTTATAACTTTAGCTGTTTTAAATTCCATTCTCTTCGTTGAATTGAATTCAATATCAGAAGTTAATTTTAAATATTTTCCTTTATTGAATAAGGCATTAACATCTTCTATTTTACTAGTTTTAGAAGGAAGTTCAATTTCAATCCAGTCAATATCTAAATATTCTTTTTGACATACTTTACAAATTCCGTGTTCATCTTTATTTTCTATGACTTCATGGTCTTGTTCGATGTACCCACAATTTTTGCAATAAATCTTATCGGTAGTTCCATTATGTTCACAGGTTATTTCTTCACCTTTTTCTACAACAATTTCATGATCTTTTTTAGCTATTTGTTGTTTTTCAACATATTTACAAATTTCACAAGTCTTTTGAATATATCCTTCTTCAGTACATGAAGAATCTTTAGTAAATGTTACAAATTCATGACCATGAGCTTCAATAATATTCTGTTTTACAAGAATTTCATTACATCTTTTGCAAATCTGTCCATCTGATAATCCATCTTCTAAACATGTTGCCTCATATCCTTTGATAATTTCAACATCATGACCTAGTGCCGGAATTACTTCAGGATTTTCTGTAATCCGACTACAAATTAAACATCTTTTTCCTTCTGTAGAACCTGAATTTAAACAAGTTGGATCAATACTATGTATTACTACTTCATCATGACCATGGGCTTTAATAAGTACATTTGTTTCTTGTGATTTAAAAACTTTGTTTTCAAAATCTACTTTTAATTTGACATATCCATCTTCAGTACATGAATTGTTTTTAGAATCTACTATGTATGATTCTTTTGTTTCTTTTTCTATAATTTGTGGATGATTAACATCATATCTACTCGCAGTAACAAACTTATTATTTTCATCCCAAGTATAAATTGGAGTGCTCCATTTAGTACAATTATTTGTATCAATAGTAACTTTGCTATCATCAGCAATAATAAGATTATCTGAAATAATTTCAGAGCCATTTTCGGTAACAAATCGACCTGATTTAATTATATAATTCCCAGAAATTCTTCCATATTCATGATACGAATTATCTGCGATTGAAGTTACAACTAAATCTTTTATATATCCATAATGTTTAACTGTATCTTTCGGCGCATCTATATTTAAATCTGTCTCAGCATCAATAGAATTTGAACGAATTCTAACATCATTTTGCGCATCAGAATAATTTAAATAATTTATTGTTTTTATTTTGTTTTTACCAGTATCTAATCCAGCATTAATGTCAACTACATCAATTTCATTTTCACCATAAAGATAAATTGAATAAGAAGAACTTTCAACCTCATTTAAAAACTTCCAATAGTGATAAGAAACATTATCTTTTTCACCATAAACAACATCATCTTTTTTAAATAATGCAAAACTATTATTTTCTTGATTCCAAGCTAATGTTAAATCTTCATTTGAAGTTTTTAAAGAATCAGCTTCAATTCCATACTCATTTAAAAAATCAAAAATTTCACTAGGAGTATTTGGCACAACTCCATCCGATTCTTCTAATTTTAAAACTTTATTTAATTGTGATACCAATAATTCATCATTTGATGTTTTTGCACTTTTTGTAACACCGACATATGTAACAACAGCTGTTGCTGATAAAATCGAAATTATAGAAATAACTATGACTAATTCAAGAAGTGTAAAAGCTTTGTTAATTTTATTTTTTTTCATAGTTTTAGCTCTTTTTTATTTTTTACGCGAACATTTTACCATTCCAAGATTTTTTTGTCAATTTTTTATAAAATAATTAATTTTTTCAGCTTTTTTAAATAATTTGTTACAAAAATAGTTTATTAAGCAAATTATTTTCTTTCTTATCTTCCATAAAAAATAATTAATATACTCTAATTTTTTGTATAAATTTATTTAAAACAAAAAGAATAACTATATAGAGGTAAATATGACAAACGAAATCAAAACTATGAATAAATATCTCTCATATGTGATTATGGGCAGTAAATTATTTAAAATTTTTATGAAGAACAGTGAAGATACTAAATTAATTAATATTTTTGCTGAGAACTTAAATAAATTTCATGAACATGAAACAATATTAGTAGATAAAATTGAAGAAGTTGGAGAAGCAAATACCGATTTAAACTTTATGCAAAAAAGAGTTTTATCTTATTACAAAATCAAAATTTGTTCAGAAACAGATGATTTTATGATAGCATACGAAGCTTTAAAGAGCATGACAAATGGAATGACTAAAAGTTTAGAATTTGTCTATCGCTTTGATAAAATTTTACCTGATGATTTCATTTCATTAGGTATAAAAATTATCGATTTTTATATAAAAACTATTGAACAATTGCAGGAATACTTGCTTTTAAAATTAGACAAAAATAAAAATTGCTGAAATGAATCAGCAATTTTTATTTTATTCACCAGTTACTACAAAATCATCATCAACGGCAGTGATATTTGCCTTATGTGTAATTTGACTAGCAATTATTTTTTGAGCAATAGGTGTCTCTATATACTTTTGTATGTATCTTTTAATTGGACGTGCTCCATAAATTGGATCGTATGCATCTTTTTTAACTTTATCTACAACACTTTTATCATAGGTAAATGTTATCTCTTTACTTTGTAAAGTGTTTTGCAAATTTGTAAGGAATTTCTCGATGATAGCGTTTATAGAATCAGGGCTTAAAGAATTGAACATTACAATTTCATCTATTCTATTCAAGAATTCAGGTTTAAAAGTCTGTTTTAATAAAGCATTAACTTTATCTTGCTCCTGTTTGGTATTTCCTTGAAGCAAATATTCAGATCCTAAGTTGCTTGTCATAATAAGAATTGTATTTTTGAAATCAACAGTTCTTCCCTTTCCATCTGTTAAACGTCCTTCATCAAGAACTTGAAGGAGGATATTGAATACATCAGGATGTGCTTTTTCAATTTCATCTAACAAAACAATAGCATATGGTTTTCTACGAACAGCTTCTGTAAGTTGACCACCTTCTTCATAGCCAACATAACCTGGAGCAGCACCTATAAGACGTGATACTGAATATTTTTCCATATATTCTGACATATCTATACGGATAATTTGTTGATCAGAATCAAATAATTGTTCAGCTAAAGCTTTGCAAACTTCAGTTTTACCAACACCAGTTGGGCCTAAGAATAAGAAGGAACCTAATGGTCTATTTGGATCATTGATACCTGCACGTGCCCTAACAATAGCATCTGATACTTTTTGTAAAGCATCATCTTGACCGATGACTCTTTTCCTCAATTCAGCATCAAGATTCAAAACTTTTTTAGATTCACTTGTTGATAATTTACTCACTGGAATTCCAGTCCATGATGAAACAACTTGAGCAATATTATCTTCAGTAACTACTTCATCAAGCAATCTTCCTTGGTCTTGACTTTTTGATTTTAAATCAGCAATTTGTTTCTTCAATAATGGAATGTCATTATTTTGAATTTTTGCAGCAAGATTATAATCAGCATTAGATATGGCTTTATCTAATTCCAACTTCAACATATCCAATTTATTTTTCAATGTTTTGCTGCCTTCAACTTCTTGTTTTTCTTTTTGCCATTTAGCTGTGAGTTCATTTTGTCTTACTTTAAGATTGGCAATATCTGCATCCATTTCTTGCAAACGTTTTTGTGCTGAAGAAGAATCATCTTTTTTCAAAGATACTCTTTCAATTTCCATCTGCATTAATTTTCTATTGATTTCATCAAGTGCTTCTGGCATCGAATCTAAATTCATTCTAACCTTTGCTGATGCTTCATCAACCAGATCTAGAGCCTTATCTGGTAAAAATCTATCTGCAATATATCTCTTGGACATTGTTACAGCTGCAATTAAAGCATCATCTGTAATTGATACACCATGATGGGCTTCATATTTTGCTACCAAACCTCTTAAAATTGCAATTGTATCTTCGACACTTGGCTCATCGATCATAACCTTTTGCATACGTCTTTCAAACGCCGCATCTTTTTCAATATATTTACGATATTCATCCAAAGTAGTTGCACCAATACAATGTAAATCACCTCTGGCTAACATTGGTTTCAATAAGTTAGCAGCATCCATAGCACCATCTGTTCTACCAGCACCTATCAATTGGTGAATTTCATCAATGAACAAAATTACTTTACCATTGCTCTTTTTAATATCATTTAAAACTGCTTTTAAACGATCCTCAAATTCACCACGATATTTAGCACCAGCAATAAGTGCTCCTAAATCCAATTCAAAAATTGTTTTATCTTTCAAAGAAAAAGGAACATCTCCTTTGAAAATTCTCCAAGCTAATCCTTCGACAACAGCTGTTTTACCAACACCTGGATCACCGATTAATATTGGATTATTTTTTGTTTTACGAGAAAGAATTTGGACAACATGTCTAATTTCTTCATCACGACCGATGATTGGATCAATTTTACCTTTTGCAACTTCTTCTACCAAGTTACGTCCATATTTTTTCAAAACTTCATAAGTTTCTTCAGGACTATCACTTGTAACATGATTTCCGCCTCTTATTTTATCTATTGTTTTAGAAAATTCTTCAGCATTATAGTGCTCAATTTCTTTAAGTTTTTTTACAATAGAATTATTATTATCAAATTGAGCAAGAAGAAGATGTTCAATAGATAAGAAATCATCCTTCATTTCTTTTTGATATCGTGAAGCATCATTAAATAATTTTGATAAATCAGAAGACATATGAGCTTCTTCCATATCACTTCTAACCTGTGATGCAACACTATTATCTATTATTTCACTGACATTATTTACATTAATTCCAAGTTGTGAGAGGATTGAAACATATAAAGAATCTTCCTGTGAAATAATTGCTTTTAAAATATGTGGAACATCAATTATTCCTTGTTTATTTTCTTCAGCAATCTCCTTAGCATTATTGATTGCTTCAATTACTTTTCTAGTATACATTTGTTCTGCCATACTGCATTACCTCCTAACACTTATGATTATATTCCATAAATTAGCAAAGTAAATATGAGAGTGCTAATTCATCTTTACACTTTTTTAAATATGTAAAAAAGCTACCAAGATTGTTCTTGGTAGCCTAAATAAATGATAGTTATTATTTTAATTTAAATGCAAAACTGCATAATTTTTCTTACCGCGTTTAATAAAGAAAAATTCATTTTCTAATGCGTTATCTTTTGATAAAAGATAATGTTCATCGTTAATAATATTGCCATTAACTCTGATACTATTAGCCTTTAAAAATTCACGTGCTTCGCGACGACTAGAAGCTAATTTTGTATCAACTAAAGCTTGAATTAATTCAACACTTTCATCAGATTCCACTTTATTTAATGATTTTGAAATTTCATTCAATGCTTCCTTTGAAAGTCCAACAAATTCATCTTTGAATAATGCAGAAGTCATTTTTTCACATTCTGCTGCTTTTTCAGCACCATGCAAAGTAGTGACCATAACTCTTGCTAATTCTTTTTGACCAGCTCTTAAACCAGGGTTTTCCATATGTTTCTCATAAATTTGATGTATTTCATCTAAACTTCTCAAATCAAAAATTCTTAAGAACTTTTCAACTGAAGCATCATCAACGTTCATAAAATATTGATAAATTTGATATGGAGAAGTCATATTTCCATCAAGATATAATGCACCATTTTCCGACTTTCCAAATTTCTTACCTTGACTATCTGTAATTAATTTCAATGTGAAAACTCCAGCATCTTCTTCATCACCAACATACTTTCTCAAAAAATCTAAAGAAGATGTTAAATTTCCCCATTGATCACCACCACCACATTGAATACGGCAGCCATATTGTTTAAATAAATTATAAAAATCACCTGATTGAAGAATCATATATGAAAATTCGGAATAGCTGATACCAACTTCCAAACGAGACTTTACAATATCTTTTCCTAACATATAATTTATTTGGAATAATTTACCATAGTCTCTTAAAAATTCAATAACTGATATTTTACTCCACCAGTCATAGTTATCAACAATAATTCCCTTATCGGGACTTGAAAAATCTAAAAAATAAGATAATTGTTTTTTGATGCATTCAACATTATGTTTAACTTGTTCAGCCTTAAGGAAACTTCTTTCAGCTTTTTTTCCAGAAGGATCACCGATCATACCGGTTCCACCACCGATAACAGCTATAATTTTATGTCCAGCTAATTGCAATCTTTTAAGCATTGTAATCATAACGAAATTACCGAGTTGCAAACTGGTAGCCGAAGGATCAAAGCCACAATAGATTGTTTGCTTTGTCTCTAACATCTTTCTCAATAATTCCTCATTTGAGCATTGGTCTAGCAATCCACGGGATCTTAAATCATCTAAAATATTCATACGTTCCTCCGTTAATCTTATTTATCATATCACTTTTTTCTATATATCTCTAGTTTTTGAATTGTTTTTATAATTTAATTAGATTATAAGGAAGGAATGTGGCATAATATTTTCGTATTCGAGGCAAATATGAAAAGTTTTGATATTTTAAAAATTTCTGAAAGAGCTCGTAGCAGTAAACTAAATTTACCTTTATATAATGCAACGGCTGGTATGTTTTTTGCGGATGATGGCAATCTTATGACTTATGATAGCGTCCGAAAAACTCTTGAAAAAATTAGTACAACAACCAATTTTGCTTATCCACCTTCTATCGGAAATGGTAAATTTTTAGATGGATTAAAATCTTTTGTTTTTGGATTTGATGAAAATTTAAAAGATGAATTTGCTAGTGTTCTTACTTTAGGTGGAACCGGTGCTTTATCTTTGATCTCTGATCATGTAAAAAGCAAAAATATTATTCTTCCAAGACTTCTTTGGACTAATTATTTTTCTATATTCCATATTGAAAAACAAGATGCATCCTTCTATGAATTATTTTCTAAAGAGTCTTTAAAAAATGCTCTAAGCTCTTCTTTACATAAAAATGACGAACCAATTTTAGTAATAAATGATCCAGCTCAAAATCCTACTGGTTATTCAATGAGTGAAAAAGAATATGAAGATCTTGTTGATGTCGTTAATAACTTTTCAAAAGATAAAAAAATAACATTAATTTTTGATGTGGCCTATAATGATTTTGGTGAAGATCCATCTCGTCCTTATCGTTTTGCTGATAAATTCAACGAAAATGTTCAAATCTACTATACTTTCTCAGCTTCTAAAACATTTGGAATTTATTCTTTAAGAACTGGCTGTTTATTATTTAAGAAAAATGAAAATTTACTTAAATCTTTCAATAAAATCGCCCGTTCTACTTACTCTTGTCCTCCGACAATTGGAAATGAAATCATCTATGAAATCTCTTCAAATCCTGAATTATTGAATAAATTTAAGCAAGAATTAAAAAATAGTCGTTCAATTCTTGTAAAAAGAGGTGAGATTGCCATAAAAACTCTAGATGAATTAAAGATTTCTCATCTTCCTTATCATTTTGGTTTTTACATAAGCTTATATATAGAAAAAAATGCTTATGATGTGTGCGATGAATTAGAGAGCAAAAACTGTTTCCTTGTACCGATGGATGAGCATCATATACGTGTTGCAATCTGCTCTTTACCTACAAATAAAATCGAACCAGCTTTAAAGCTTTTGAAAGAGGTCTTAAATGAAAAATAAGTTTCATATCTACAACGCTGAAAATATTTTATTAATTGAAAAAGATAACCTAATTCAACTTTCTCATTTTAAAATGTTGATTAAAGATTTCATTCAAGATTTAGATAAAGATTCTTTATTTGGTCTTGAACTGAATGATCTTTGTTTAAAATATCATAAAGAATCATTTGATCTTATCTATTCTATATTTTTGAATTTATACTATTATCCTTACGAAAAATTAAATAAAGTTTTTCCGGGAATCGATGAGCATAAAGAATTTTTATTAAATTTAACCGATACATTCTATGATTATTATCGTACATCAATTCGTTTCATGTTAGCGGATAAAAAAATATTTTCACCAAATAGAACTGTAACAGTTTTAAATCATTTTTCAAATATAGTCATAAGTTTCTATAGACAAATATATGAAAATATAATCTCTAGCGATCAAAGAATTTATCGTCAATTAGCCTCAGGTTTAAATGGTGCTTTTATTTTTGAGCACATAAAAATTAAAAATTTACCTGAAGAATTATCTTTTTTATCTAATATAAGACCAATAACTTCAATTATCGTTCAACCACCTTTCCTCGTCAATACGACATCTAACAAAAGAGAAGGTACTTTTTTTGAAGATAATACCCCTATCACTAAAAAGGATATGGACTTAAAACATTTCTATTTACTTCCTTTAAAAATTAGAGATGTTTTAGCTTATGCTTATGTACATGAAAAATTCATCAGTTCTATTCCTGGTCTTGGTACCTTGTTCAGAATTGCTGATGGCAGTTTTCTAAAAAATAATAAACCAAAAATTATCTTTTTGGCCGGTGTTAATAATGCAACAAAACCATATTATTACCAAACAAATGACAAAACTTTTATTGGTGTTTTACCTGCTCTTGATAAATACGATTATTTCGGCTATTTCAAAAAGATGCTTTTAACATTATTCAATTTAACGATGATCAACAACAATGTCCTCCCAATTCATGGTGCTGGACTAAGCATCCACCTCAGAAATGGCATTACAAAAAACGTTGTTATACTCGGTGACTCTGGGGCAGGAAAAAGCGAAACTATTGAAGCGATGAAACATTTAAATGATCATCTTATTGCCGATATAACAACAATATATGATGATATGGGATCTTTTATAAAAGAAAATGGAAATATTTATACCAAAGGTACAGAAATTGGTGCTTTTGTTAGACTTGATGATCTTGATAAAGCCTATTCACTTTTATCTGTTGATCGTGCCATTTTTTACAACCCTGAAAAAACTAACTCTCGTGTTGTCGTTCCAATTTCAAGCTTTACAACTACAATAACTCCTTTTAAAGTCGATCTTTTTCTCTATGCTAACAATTATGAAACTTCCCCTACAGGTATAAAAATTATTTCTAATAAAGATGAAGCTAAAAAAGTCTTTATTTCAGGCCAAAGATATGCGATGAAAACCACATCGGAAAAAGGATTAGTTCAAACCTTTTTTGCTAATCCTTTTGGTCCAATGCAAGAAAAAGAAAAAACTCAAAAGATTATCGATGATGTTTTCGATACATTATATGAAAACAAAATTCCTGTCGGTGTACTTTATACCAATCTTTCAAACGATAACGACGAAAGTATTATTAAAGCCGCTAAAGGATTATTGAGCTTAATTGAAAACTAATTTATTAATCCATAAAAAGCATTAACAACTCTATGTCTGGAACGATAATAATTTGACCTTGTATAATATTGTTTCCACCAATCTGATTCATTAGGTCTAATGAACACTTCTTTCAATAATCTTCTATCTTCAACCGATAAAATACTGACAGAATATATAGCGTTGAGAACATTAAGTCTTGCTATCGATGGAAACGTATTCTTTTTAAGTAAATTAATTTCATCTGGTTTTAAATCTTTTAAAAAATCATGAAACAATAAACTATTAGCATCTTCACCGGATAGTATCAATTCTCTAATCGATTGATTATATTCATAAAAATATTGCTTTATCCTTTCCTCTTTTTTCTTATAATTTTCTAAATTTTCTGACATTTTTTATTCCTCCTACTTTATATAAGCATTATTTTTTTCTTTATTTCACTTATTTTTTTCATTTCTTTAACTAAATTAAAAAAATATTTCCTTTTTTCACATTTATTAAATTAAATCAAATATAAATTGCATATTATTATAAAAGAATATAAAATTTAATCAGGAGGTAAAAATGGGATTAAGAGAAATATTCATAACATGTTATGCAGTTATTTTTATAATCGCTTTATTAATTGAACTCTTTACTAATGAGATGGTTAGTATATGGTTCGCTATCGGTGCTGTTTTCGCTATAATCTTTGCGTGCATCATGCCGATTCCAGTTTGGATTTCTATTATAGCTTTTGTTTTTTTCAGCGGTATTACTCTTTTAGTCTTTTGCTTATTCTTTCGAAAAAAATTTTTTCAAAAGAAAAAAATTCATACAAATGCTGATTCTTTAATAGGTAAAGAATTTGTTCTTCTAGAAAATACAATCAACAAAAAAAGTACTATAAAAGTTAATGATGTTATTTGGAATTGCGAATGTGAAGAAGATTTACCTGCCGGAACTACTGTAATTATTTTAAAAATTGTCGGAAATCATTTTATTGTAAAAGAAAAGGAGAAAAAATAATGGATGGATTTTTAATTTTTATAATTGTCATTGTCTGTATAATTGCAATTGTTGCAATTATTGCCCTAATTACTTCTGTTAAAATTATCAATCAAAGTACCACTGCTATCGTTCAACGTTTAGGTCGTTATCATCGCACATTAGAAGCTGGACCACACATGATTGTTCCATTTATCGATCGTGTTTATAAAAAGATTAGCTTGAAAGAACAAGTTGCAGATTTTGATCCTCAGCCTGTTATTACTAAAGATAATGTTACAATGCAAATAGATACCGTTGTCTATTTTCAAATAACAGATCCTAAGTTATATGCTTATGGTGTTGCAAACCCAATCAATGCTATTGCAAATTTAACCGCCACTACTCTCCGTAACCTTATTGGTGAATTGGAGCTTGACCAAACATTAACTTCACGTGATACAATCAACCAACAAATGAGATTGATTCTTGATGAAGCTACTGATCCTTGGGGAATAAAAATAAATCGTGTCGAATTAAAGAACATTTTACCTCCACGCGATATCCAAGAAGCTATGGAAAAACAAATGCGTGCTGAACGCGAAAAACGTGAAGCTATTCTCCGTGCTGAAGGTGATAAGCAATCTCAAATTTTAACTGCCCAAGGTGAAAAGGAAAGTACTATTCTTCGTGCTGAAGCTAAAAAAGTTGCAATGATTAAAGAAGCTGAAGGGCGTGCTGAAGCATTATTAAAACAATATGAAGCTGAAGCTCAAAGCATTCGACTCATCAATGATGCTAAAGCTTCTAATGAATATCTTACCTTAAAAGCATTTGAAAGCTATACAAAATTAGCTGATGGTAAAAGCACTAAATTAGTTGTTCCAAGCGATTTAGGCAATTTAGTTTCAACTGTCGCTACAATTGCTGAAACAGCTAAAAAAACTGATACACAAGATAAATAATCTTAAAGGAAAATTTGCTTAAATTTTCCTTTTTTGTTTGCCAAATAATGTATATAATAACTCTATGCATAAAATTTTAATAATTATCAATAGTTTTTCTTATTCACAAAGTACAGATTATAAGGTTAGAAGAATTTCTTCAATATTATCAGAATATGGATTTAATGTTGATATCAAAGATAATATTTCTTTGCTTTCAATTTTTAATGAAGGAAGTCCAGCGCTAGAATTAAAAGATAAATATGAATTTGCTTTCTTTTTAGATAAAGACAAATACCTTTCTTCAATGCTTGAAACATATTTTCCAATAATAAACTCCAGTGAAAGTATCGAAAGTGCTGATGACAAAATGTTAACTTATCTTAAAATTATGAATAATGGAATTAAAACTCCACTCACTATTTCAGCTCCTTTAAATTACAATAATGATTACTCACAGGAAAAAGCTTTGAAATTTCTAAAAAAGGTTGAAAATAAAATTTCATTTCCTATTATTGTAAAAAAAGTATATGGTTCTTTAGGAAAACAAGTATATTTAGCAAAAAATCATGATGAATTATTGTCTCTTTATAAACAGCTAGCATATATTCCTCATATCTATCAAGAATATATCGGATATGAATATGGAACTGATTATCGGTTATTTACCATTGGACATAAAGTTGTCGCAGCTATGAAAAGAACAAATAATAATGATTTTCGTTCTAATATCGCTTTAGGCGGAAAAGGAACTAATTTTAATCCACCCCAATCATTTATTGATATGGCTGAAAAAGCTTCAAAAATTCTCGATTTAGATTATGCCGGAGTCGATTTAATTAAAGGAAAAAATGGAGAACCCATCTTCAATGAAATTAATTCAAATGCTTTTTTTACTGAAATAGAAAAAGCTAGCGGAATCGATATCACCCGCCAGCTTATCTTATATGTACTGAAAAAATTTAAGCTTCTTTAAAAATAACAGCTTGATGCTTCTTTAAAACCAATTTCCCTGCTGAAAATTCAACTTTTCCTACAGATAATAAAATTTCACCAGATTCAACTTCAAATTTTTGGTCTTCATCTTTTAAATTGATGAAGACTTTTATTTTTCCTCTAGAATATGCTAATGGTTTATCTAACAATTTAAAATCTTTACTGCGTAAATCATCTTCTGATTTTCTAATTTTTATCAATTCTTTAATGAAGTTCAAAAGACTATTTTTATCTTCTAATTGTTCCATAGCTGAAACAGTTTCATTATCTATTGGAAGATAGAGTTTACTAACATCTTTACATTTAGAAAATCCACGATTTTCTGTATTATCAAATACCATTGGAATTCTTGTTCCTGTTCTTTGATAACCTCCTTCTTTTGATGTTAAATTACGATTAGTCTTTTGTCCTAATTCATCACCTGCAAATAAATAAGGTACTCCTGGCATTGTATAGATAAATAAATAAGCTAATCTCAATTCCTCATCATTTAAAAAGTCTGCAATTCTAAATGAATCATGATTTCCAGAAATAAAAGATAATTCACCATCATATTTTTGCATGCTTTCAATATGCCACAATAAATTCTTAGTAAAATTCCTATAAAGTTTAGCATTGTATTGATGAAGCAAAGGTTCATAACCATCTTCTTTTTGTCGGAATAACATATGAGAACAATTATCTTGATGATCCAAAATAAAATCAGAACTAAATCCAGCTCTTAATGCTCTATCAGGATTACTCCATTCACTGGTTGTATAAAATTCTTTATGCGATTTTTTTACTTCATCAAACATCTTATTCCATAGTTTTATTGTGCATTCTTTATCATCTTCGCCTTTAACTAAACTATCGGCCATGTCAACTCTAAATCCATCAACACCCATATCTAAATAGAAATTCATTATTTTAACTAAATAATCTTTTCCAGGACATTTTGGATCATCCCATTTCATCTGCCAATCATATTCTTTTTTGGCAAAGCCATAATTTATCGCAGGTTGATGAGCAAAGAAATTTACAATATAGCAGCCAAATCTATCATAAAATCCGCTTATTTGGCGATAATTATCATAAGTATGCCAAACATTATCTGTCCAAATAAATAAATCAGATTTATCATTTTTTGTTGCTTCAGCCGATTTTAAAAAATCAGGATTATAAATAGAAGCATGTCCAGGAACTAAATCTAAAAATAATAAAATATCTCTTTTATGACACTCTTCTATCAATTCTTTTAAGTCATCCATTGTTCCGAAACGTTCATCAATTTCGAAGAAATTAGAAATATCATATCCTCCATCTAGCATTGGCGATTTATAAAATGGATTAACCCATAAACCATCAAATCCCAAATTGGAAATATAATCAAGTTTCGAAATTATTCCTTGAATATCTCCTCTTCCATCTCCGTTTGAATCACAGAAAGAGGAAGGATATGTTTCATAGAATATACGATCTTTAAACAATTTTTTCATATTTACCTCATAATATTTAACTATATTTTTTACTAATTAAAGTATATATTAGATTTCTTTATCTGTCGAGAAAAAATAGTTTAAAATTATATAAATTGACAAACTTTACTGGATTATTGTTTTAATCTATATAAAATTTAAGAAAAATATCTTAAAAAAAGAATAAAATTAATTTTGATGACCTAGATTTACTTAAAAAATATTATTTAAAAACATTAATTTTAAAAATCAATATTAAACAAATTTTATTTCATTATTTTTTAAATTTTTTCTTACCCTTTTTCTGGGAAAAATATGTAGAAATACATTTATAAGACTTTCTTATTTTTTTTAATTCCTTTTTTTCTTTTTTAGTGAATTTAAACTCATTATAATCAACAATTTCCCACCAAATAACAATAACAAGAAAATATAGTATACTAATCCCTAAAATACATAGTGTTATAATTATAATCACTTCTTTTGTAATAATATTTGTAATAAATCCATTAGTAAAAATATCAACAAATAATAAAATTAAACTTAAAATTGCTAATAATAGAAATACGTAAACTGGAACAACTTTAAAATAATTGCAGGGATTGTTTTCTTCATCTTTAAATTTTATTATTTTTCTAAATATCGAATCATCTTTAACTCTATATTTATATTTCAATTTTGTTGACATTGGTCTTCTGGTGTCAAAACACATAGCAATTGTTATATTTAAAATTATCAATATGGTTATAAAAAAATATAATATATTCATATTTCTTCTCCTAAAATTCCCAATTAATTTTTCCTAACAAATAGCTAGTCCCATAAGTTGCTATACTTGTCCCCCAAATTGTTATCACACTTTTTGTAAAGTTCTTAGAAATGGATTTTGTAATAGATTTTGCAACTCTACTCCCCCATAAATTTAATACTTTTTTATAACTTACACTAGTGCCATATTTATCAAATGCAGTTAAAATCGCCTTAACACCTGTTCTTCCTGTATCATCAAGATTACTTCCAATAGACTTAAAATTTTGGGCTCCTCTTCCACTAGCTAATCCACTTAATGCTCCTAATCCAATTGAAATTAATGCACCAGACCAACTAAAGTCATCGTGGAACACTGCCGAATCTAGCGTGTATTGCGCCAGCCCCATTCCGGCCCCAGCTACAATAGAACCTATTAAACCAATACCTGTATACGCCAATGCTGTTGAAGCAACTGCAAATAACCCATCGATTCCTGCTTGAATCCAATTTACATTTCCATATTGAACATACTGACTAATTATACTAGATAATGATCCAATAACAAATGAAACAGCTAGTCCTACTAATAATTAAATTGCAAAATGTCCAGTTGGATCAACCATATTTATAGGATCATTTCCA
>FR893359.1 GCA_000433315.1 Firmicutes bacterium CAG:345
AGTGAATATCCTTTTGAATTAAAATCAATTATTATCGGAGTAATTTTTATCGTGCTATTTGAGGCTTCTTTATTAACTATTAATTTCTTAAAAAAATGGAGACACCCAGAAATAACATATTCGACCTACTATAAAAGAATCTTCGCTCCATCTTTCAGTTTATTTACTTTGGTACTTTTGACCTATTCAATGAATATAACCTATTTTACCAATGTTGATATTACCAAAAACAATAATATAACTGCTAACAATGTCGTCGTTTCAAAGTCTTTTAATTTTTCAAGATATGGAATGTTATCCTACTACTATAAGGAATTATTTGATGATTTCAGAATTGATGATGTCACATTAGCTCAATATATTGAATCAGGAAAAAATAATAATGCAGACGAAAACGATTTCACCGGATTATTGAAAAACTACAATGTCATTTCCATTATGATTGAAACTGGCAGCCAATATATGGTCAATCCTACCTTGACTCCAACTTTATACAAAATGCAAGAAGAAGGTTTAAACTTCAATTGCAATTACTCTAAAAATAAAACCAATATTTCTGAACTTATCGGAATTATCGGTAGCAAACCTACTTCTTTTGATCCTTGGTCTTCTTTAGCTATCAATAATTCTTATCCTTATTCTTCTGCTAATATTTTAAAACAAAATGACTACAACACTTTCTTCATCCATGATACCGGTGGTGATAAAGACATCTATGACAGAAAGAATTTCAATGCCAAATTAGGTTTTGATACCTTGTATTTCCACGAAGATCTTTATCCTGATACTCCAATATGGAACTGGGGCGGAAACTATCCTGCTGATTTAGATACCGAACAAAATATCGAAAGACTTTTAGATGTCGATGCCTTAAAAGAAAAACCATTCTATTTATTCTGGACAACTTTATCGATGCACGGTCCTTATTCTGGTTCTGAAACAAATAAATACATGAAAGAACTTTATTACGATGAATTAAAAGACGCCGAAGAAAAAGGATTTTGGACAAATCCATTAAAAGATGATACCAGCGAAATAAGAAAACGGGGAATGGAATACTATCAGATGGCATCGATGAATTTCGATAGATCGGTTGAGCATTTACTCTCTTACTTAAAAGCAAACAATTTATTTGAAAACACTTTGATAGTGATGTATGGAGACCATGAAGTATATTATAGCTGCGATGGAAAAGATCTAAATCTAGCTTTAAGCGGACATGAAGAAAGAGACTATCCAGATATCTATAAAACATTTATGAACTTCTATAATCCAACATTAAACGAAAAAATAATAGAAGTATATAACAAAAATACAGTAGATAAATTCACTTCGCCATATAATCTAGTACCGACGATGTTAGATATTCTCGGAGTAGATTACAACAGTTCCATGTATCCAGCAAAATCAGTATTTTCTAAAAAGTTCCAAGAAAACGGAGATATCTTCTATTCTTATGAACTAAGTTGTTCCTTCGATGAAAAATATTGGAGCAGCGATAATATTTCCATCAATAAAACGCTAATAGAAAGTACTCAAGAAAGCAAAACAAAATTCAACGAAAATTTATCCCAAAGAATGGTGTTCCAATCAATAATTGATACTATCTATGAAAGCAATTATTTCTCTTCAAATTCTTTATTTTGACAAGACGAACAAAAACCATAAATAGTGATATTATGCTCCTGTACTTTAAAACCTGTTTTTGAATAAATATCTTTATTTACTTCATGATAAGGACAAAAGTCTAAAAGTATTCTCTTATGGCATTTTATACATTCCAAAATATGACAGTGCTCATCTTTTTTTAAAAGATAAGCTGATTTTCCTTCGCTATTTATTTCCTTTTCAACTAAATTTTCTTCATGAAATCTTGCTAAAGTACGATAGATAGTTGAAAGATTAATCGAAGAAGAAAAACATTCTTGATAAATTTCTTCTGCCGTAACCGGTGTAGTTTTTCCTTTTAGTACTTCCAATATTTTTTCACGAGCTTTAGTATTTTTCATATTAAAAATTCTTTCTTTTTCTTGACATACTAATTATAGTAGTTTATCTTATAAAATGCAATTGCGAATGATTTGCATTTGCGTAGGAGGCTGTCATGAAAAAAACTATTTTTTTAATTCCAATAATCACATTGCTTGCTTCATGTACTAATAATACTATAAAAAGCAAACCGATAATTGTTTCATCCTTTTTTGTGATCACAGATTTTGTAAAAAAGATTGTAGGCGAAAAATATGACATCATAACTCTTACTGAAGATGGTGTTGAACCCCACGAATATGAGCCGACGCCTGGTCAAGTTAAAAAAATGTATGATGCTGATATCATCTTTTGCAATGGATTAGATATTGAACATTGGTCGCATGATCTTCCAAAAGAATTAAATGACAAAATCAAATTCATCGGAGAAGATGAAAAAATAGATTATTTAATAATTGATAACGCAAAAGATCCCCATGTTTGGTTAAATCCACTATACGCTTTAATCGAACTGGATAATATCAAAGAAGCGATGATTTCTATCGATTCACAGAATAAAACCTATTACGAAGAAAGATATAACATTTATTCTTCTTATATTTCCAATCTTGATTCTCTATTAGAAAATTTATTTTCACCTTATGAAAATTATAAATTTGTAACCAGCCACGAAGCCTTTGGATATTTTGCAAACCGCTATAATCTCCAAGAGATATCAATAAATGGATTAAGTCCTGAAGATGAACCTACACCAAACAAGTTGGCAGAACTAGTAAAAGAGATAAACGAACTTAATATAAATACAATTTTCTATGAATCTTTCTCTTCCAGCAGTATCAGCGAGACTATCAGCAAAGAAACCAATACTGCTATTTCCACTTTATCAACATTAGAAAATGTTAGCAAAGATGAATTGTTTAACGATTATAATTCTTTGATTTTAGAAAATTCACTTAAATTATTGGAGTCTTTTAAAAAATATGGAACCATTGATTAAAATTAATAACCTTACCTTCGGATATGATAAAAAACTACTTTTACATCACTTATACTTTACCTGTAATCAAGATGATTTCATCGGAATTACCGGGGAAAACGGAAGTGGAAAATCGACACTTTTAAAATTGATTACCGGAATAATAAAGTCACCAAAAGACACTATAATCCGGCAAAAAAACTTGAAAATTTCCTATGTTGACCAAGTAACTTTAAATAACGATAGTACTTTCCCGGCAACTGTCAAAGAAATTTTAGAAATGAGTATTCCACATAATTTTTGGGGAATAGTAACCTTCAAAAGAGATGAAAAAATAAAAAAAGCTGTCGATTATTTAAACATTTCTGATCTGTTGAATAAAAAAATGCAAGAATTATCCGGTGGACAACAGCAAAAAGTAAGACTGGCAAAAGCCTTATTAAATCAACCAAATCTATTAATTTTAGATGAACCTACCACTGGTATAGATGTAAAAAGTCAAGAAGAATTTCTAAAAAAAATACAAGAAATCCATTCTGCAGGCACAGCAATTATTATTATTTCTCATCGCAAAGAAGATTTATCCGCTTGCAAAAAAGTTTATGTTTTAAACGATGAGCACTTGGAGGAGAAAAATGTTTGATTATCAATTTATGGTTATCGCCTTTATAGTTGGCATTTTACTTTCTATAATCATTCCTCTTTTAGGAACAAACATGGTTCTTAAAAATCTATCAATGACTGGAGACACATTGAGTCATACTTCTCTTTGCGGAATCGCCATCGGTCTTTGCGCTGGTTTTAATCCACTTCTCGGTGCAATTTTAATCTCTATTATCTCAGCGTTTTTCATCGAATTAATACGTAAAAAGATGAAAAAATATGCTGATATCGCTTTAGCAATAGTCTTTGCAACCGCCGTAGGAATAACAGGAATACTTTCTGGGTATTCATCTTCTAGCAACTTCTCTTCATATTTATTCGGATCGATTGTTTTGATCAACAATATGGAATTGATCTCCGTCATCATTATATTTTTACTTGTTATTTTGTTCTATAGTATTTTCTATAAACAAATCTTCTTCATTTCCTATAATGAAAATCAAGCTAAATTATCAGGAATAAATACAAATTTAATCAACTTCATTTCAACAATTTTATTATCAGTTACAATTGCAATATCAAGTAAAACAATCGGTGCTTTAATAATATCTTCCCTTCTTGTAGTTCCAGTGGCAAGTAGTTTATTAATATCAAAAAGCTATCGTTTAACCCACTTAATAAGTATTATCTTTTCAATTATCAGCATGATACTCGGACTTATTCTTTCGTTTTACTTGGATCTAAAACCAGGCGCAACTATAGTTTTATTCTCAGTATTCTTTTTCATCGTAACTTATGTTATTACTTCAATTATTAAAGTCTATCAAAGGAAGAAAATATTGACACTTCAATGCACCCACCACGATAAATAATACTTCAATTAAATTTCTATTTATTTTAAGAAAAGCGAAAAAAGCTTTTCTTTTTTAATCCAAAAATTATAAAAAGACTTTTGCTAATACTTATTTCAGTAATTTTATTTCTAGTTCTAACAAGCAATTATATTGCAAATAAACATCTTTTTGAATTCTCAAAATCAATTTATATATATCTTCAGGCTTACATCCATCTTCAACTTCAAAAAAATTAAAATGCTTTTCACTTATGAAGCATTTATTTTCAAAATACTTTTCACCTAATGATTCAATATATTTAAAAGCTGGCATTTTACCATTTTTAAATATTGAACCAAGTGTATTTTTGAAAGGTTGTTTCTTCCTATAATTACAGATATAGTCGATATAATTTTTATAATTTTCATCAATTTTTATCGGTGAATAAAATGCCAATAAAACTATCCCTTCTATATTTGTTTTTCTATATCCTTTAACTATTTCATCGGCTCTTAAATATTTAGTTTTACCATTTGAAATTACTAATACGCCTTGTAAATTTGAAAAAGATGAATAATTTAAAAATGTGGCATTATTTTTTATTGCTGCACCAATTGTTCCAGGAATAGTATTAATCCCAATAAAATTGCTGAAATTATTTTCCCTGGCCTTTTGAAAAGCTTCGCCTATCGCCATATTTCCTGAAACTATTATCTGTTTTTCATTGATTAAAATTTCACTGTTTTTCCAAATTACTAAAGGAGTATTTACTCTGCTAACTATCGGTAAAGTATTAGTTCCTTTTCCTAAAAAATAATATTCTTTTTCTTCTTTTAAAAATTCTATCACTTCTTTTAAAGATTCAAGATAAATTACTTCAGAAAAAATACCATCAAGCGGTAATGGAGAAAGTTTTTTTATCGGAACATCATATTTAATTTTCATTATCGATACTCTCCAAAAGATTATTTAAAACAAAGTTATGTTGAAATTTTTTATAGTTTTCAATCAATGTTATTCTTCTATCATATTGGAGTTCTTTTCTTAACAATTTATATAAATCCTTTGTATTAATTTCCGCATCAAAATGCTCTATTCCAACATTATCATAAAGATATTCTGAATTAGCATATTGATGATCATCTTTAACATGTCTTGATGGACATAACACTAAAGGAATATTTTGTCTTAAGACATCCGCAATTGATCCAGCTCCCGCTCTAGAAATAATTAAATCATAATTGCTGTAGAAATTCGAATTAATAAAAGGCATTCTTTTTATTTTTGATTTAAACTTATAACTTTTAAAAGGCTCAGAAATAGTAATATCTAGTTCATCATGCTCTAATTTTAATTTATCAAAAAGTTCATATAATTCTTTAGTACCATTGGACCCAGTCAAAACTAAAATTTTAATTCCTCTTTCTTTAATATAATTCAGTCTTTTTCTATCTTCTTGAGGATGGCCGATTACTTTAACATTTTTAGCAGTACTTAAAGGAAAATAACTAAAAACCTTTTTGCAAAATGGTTTAGCAATTTTATTTGATTTTCCCATAATCCTATTCAATTCATAAATATATAAATTTCTATATCCTAAAATATATAGCATTGGGAACACAGTGCTTAGTCTTCCACCAAATGATAGAAAAACACATTCTTTATCATATTGTTTCAAAATTTTTAAAAAAGATATATACGATTTATACTTTTTTAATTCATCGATAAAAACTACATTTTCCTTATCTTTTAATAGCATTAAAGGTATCTTTTTCTTTTCTGATATGATTACAAATTGTCGTCGATGTTTTTTTAAAAAATCAGCGGTTTCTAAACAAGGACAAATGTGTCCTGCTGTGCTGCTTGCTAATAGTATATATTTCATCATAATCTCCTTTTTGCGCAATTATTCCTAAAGAAAACAAAGTGATAACTAAAGAACTACCGCCATAAGAAATAAGAGGTAAAGTAATTCCTGTTACTGGTAATAAACCGACAACAACACATAAATTTATTAAAGTCTGCATCATAATAACATTGAGCAATCCAACTTTTAAAAAACAAGAAAACGTATTAAAACTCAAAGCATATTTATAACCATAATAAAATAATAAACCATAGCAGATCAAAATAATTATTCCGCCAATAAGTCCAAATTCTTCAACAATTATAGCAAAGATAAAATCAGTTTGTGGTTCAGGAAGATAGAAATTTTTTTGGATAGAATTTCCAAAACCAATGCCTGCTATTCCTGATGGTCCAATCGAATATAAACTTTGAATCATCTGGAATCCACTTCCCAAAGGATCTTTAAAAGGATCTAAGAAAGATATTATTCTCGTAAAACGATAAGGAGCACTTAATATCAATAAAGAAAAGCCAAAAACAAGAGCTGACCCCATAATAACAAAATATCTCATCTTCATCTTAGTTATGAAAACCATCATTATAAAAGCCATCAATGTTACTAAAGCTGTTCCAAAGTCAGGTTCCATCATGATGAGAAAAAATCCGATACCAACAACTATTAATGGTAAAACAAGTGTCATCAATTTTTCAGTTTTTTGATAATTTTTATAAAAATATTTGGCCGTCCAAATCAGCAAACTAATTTTAAAAATTTCTGAAGGTTGGATTCCAAATCCCCCTACACCAAACCATGATCGAGAACCATTTCTAACAATTCCCACACCTGGAATCAAAACTAAACCCAAAAGCAAAATCGATATCAGCAAAAAAATATTTGAAAATTTATATAAGAAAAATGGGCTGATATAATAACCTATCAAAAAAGCAAATACACCAAGAGAGACAAATATCAATTGTCTTTTAAAAAAATAATTTTTATCCTGGTAAATATATTCAGCCCAAATACCGGAAGCTTCTTTTACCATAATAATTCCAAAAATAGCTAATAAAAAAGTGAAAGCAATTAAAATATATTTAAAATTTTTTACTTTGTGATCCATATTTTTCTTTCACCATAATTTCAAAATGTTGTCCTCTTTCGATATAATTTTTATATTCTAAAGAAGACCCACCTGGAGAGAACAAAATTCTCAAATCTTTTGAAAAATCAAAATTTAGATTATCGATCAATTCTTTTAAAGAATTATATAATTCATATTTAGAAACAAAGGGGATAAATCTTGATGCTTCCTTTCCGTAAATCATAATTTTATCCGCTATTAATTTATGGCCTAAACTCGATTTTAAATGTCCACCTAAAATTAACACCGTCTTATCTTTCGATAAATTTAAAGCAAATTCAGTAGCAGAAAGTGAAGTGGATTTCGAATCATTGATAAAATAAGTATTTTCTAACCTGAAAAACTTTTGATATCTATATTTTGGCAAAAATTCTTCGATATTATCAAAAGTCAATTTTTCATTTAAAAATCCAATGTCCAACAAAAGCAATCTAGCCAAACAGAAATTTTTGCTATAGCCTTTTTCATTTGCTGTTGAAATGACATGCGCATCTTTTAAATTCAATATTTTTTGACTTTCTTCATCTAAATAAACGCTATGCGAAAAATAGCAGATTCTCTTTTTCACAGCTATATATTCACTATAAGAATAATAAGCATCTAAATGATTGGGAGAAATAGAAGTCACTATCAATTCATCAAGACATTTCTCATCAAAAAATTCTCCTTGGAAAGAAGAAATCTCAACCAAAAGATAATCATAATTAGATAAATTTTTTATTTTATCAAATAAACTATTTCCAATATTCCCCACAACTAATACTTTGCATCCATTTTTCTTCAATAAATATTCTAAAAATTTAATGGTTGAAGTTTTGCCATTGCTACCGGTAACTCCAATTATATGCACTTTGCCTTTTGCTAGTTTCAACGCCATATTTAATTCTGAATCAATTGATGTAGCAACTTTTTTTATCAAGCTCAAGTTTTTTCTATTTTGACATAGACCTGGAGCAATAAACGCCTTATCAAAAAAAGGTAATTCTTTTTCTAATCTTGCAAAATTATAATCCGCTTGCTCTTTATCATCATAAGTATATATTTCATTTTTCTCACCATTTATGCTTTTTAAAATAGCATTATTCGATTTTCCTAATCCGCAAATAAGATATTTCATAAATTAATCTCCATTATCAATACAATTAGACTTATAACGCTTTGAATAAAATAGTATGAGAAAACTATTTTATATTCTGGTATTCCTTTTAGTTCAAAATGATGATGAAGGGGTGCCATCAAGAATATTCTTTTGCGAGTTCTTTTATAATAAAACACTTGAATTATGACACTCAAAGTTTCAAAAATATAAATTAAAGCGATAAACGGCAACAATATTAATTTGTCTAAATATATTAGACTATAAGCAAGAACAGCACCCAAAAATAGACTTCCAGAATCTCCCATAAAAATTTTTGAAGGGCAAGAATTCAAAAGCAAAAAGCCAATTACTGCTCCGATAATCAAAAGCAATAAAAGACCTAAATCACTTTCTCCTTGTTGAAAAGCTAATACTAATACAGGTAATAAAGCTAAAATAAAAACTCCTCCATCTAGCCCATCAAGACCATCTAATAAATTGCTGCTATTAGCACTGGCAATTACGCCAAACATCGCAATTAATAAAAAAAAGATATTATTTCCTAAATTATTATTGAATGGATATAAATTTAAATACCATGTGGAACTATCATCGTATCCGGCAATTATAAAGGTGATTATGATCACTTCTATTTCTAAAAATATACGTAACCAAGCCGATAATCCCTTTTCATTCTTTTTAATAACTTTTAAAAGATCATCAATTATTCCAATAATTGAAAAAGAAAGAATTCCAATTACCATAGCTAAAAGACGATAATTTTTTAAAGATTTCCAATCGAGTAAAATATAAATTAAAAATATACTAAATATTATTCCAATACCACCCATTGTCGGAGTACCAGTTTTTAAAAAATGGGATTTTACTCCTAATTTATGAATCGGCTGTTCTATCTTTTTTCTCTTTTGAAGTTGAATTAACCCCCAGCAAAAAAATAATGATAGACATAAACTAGCTAAAAAAGAAGCAATTAAAAACAATACTCTTTCTATTTCAACAGACATTCTTTCACCACCATTTTGTCATGGAAAGGATATTTAATTCCATTTTTTTCAATAGTTCTTTCATCGCCTTTCCCTAATATCAATACTGTTTTTTCAGCAAAATATAAGTTGACAGCAAAATCTATTGCTTTATATCTTGAAGAAATAATAAAAAATTTATTTTTACCTTTTATTTCATTTAAAATATCTAAAGTTTTTTCATTTCGTGGATTATCTTCAGTCAAGATTACTATATCAGCATATTTTTTTAATGCTTTTCCATATTTTTTTCTCTTTCCTTTATCACGGTTTCCACCAGCTCCAATAACAACAATCAAAGGCTTATTAAAATATTTTTTACACTGTTTTAAAACTTTTTTTACCGATTCATAAGTATGAGCATAATCAACAAAAACATTATCCGATACTTTTTCCATTCTTCCAGAAAGAGGTAAAACATAAAATAAAGCCTCTTTTATCGCTTTGTTTTGAAAACCTTGCCTTTTAAAATACCCCAAGACTAAATTTAAATTTTCCATGTTAAACGGCAACAATAAATGTGTTTGATATTTTTCACCATCAAATATAAATACAGTTTTATTGAAATAATAACGGCATTTTTTTATTTTTTCTTTTATACATATAGTTTTGCTTTTTGGAAATTTATTTTTCTTCTTATTACCATTAAGTATATAAATCTTTTCAGCTTTATTCTTAGCAAAATTAATTTTTGTCATTTGATAATTTTTTCGTGTCTTATGATAATCCAAATGATCCTCATCAATTCTGGTAATTAAAATTTCATCCAAATGAAAATTATCTAATCTTTTTTCAGCTATTCCAATCGAAGAACATTCAAAAACAACTTGACGATATTCATTTTTTTTAGCATAGCTAATCGCTTGATATAAAGTTAAAGAGTCCGGTGTGGTCAAGGGAGAATAATAAGAATTTTTTATATCTTTAGTCGTTGTGATCAACAAAGTTTTAATATTCAAATTATTGTAAAGTTTAGATACCAAATAACTTGTTGTCGATTTACCTTCAGTACCAGTTACTCCTATTAACTTTATATTTTTCGTATCATAAAACTTATTTGCCAGATAATTTATCTTATTTTTTAAATCACAGCAACATATTCCTTTATTGCTATCAGAAATAATAACGATTGCCCCATTTCTTTTTGCTAATTCAATATAATTATTACCATCATAATCTTTGCCTTTATATGCTAAAAATATAGAATTTTTTATGCATTTTTCAGCATTGATAAAAAGATCAGAAACATATCTATCATCTTCGCTATTTATATTTAACCAACTTAAAACATCTTTTACTCTCCAAGCATTATCCATATCGTTTTTCCTTCTTCTATTTTTTCTCCAACTTTCGGCAGTTGATCAATAACTTTATTTCCTTCACCATTAAAAACAAATTTAAAATGCGTTGATTTCACCTTACTTTTTTCAAGGCCGATAAAATTAGGAACTTTATATGTCTTTACATCCATCCAAGTATTTTCTTTTTCAATTCCTGAATAATCTTTTTTCACATTTAATAATGGTAAGATTTCAGATAGTATTTCTTGAATTATCGGCCCAACCGTCGTTCCACCATATTGAATGCAATTTTTTGGTTTTTTCATTGCAAAATAAACAACAACTTTTGGATCGTTCATCGGTGCAGCGGCGATAAAACTTAAAATATATTGTCCATCCAGGTAAACACCATTTTCAGAAATCTGGGCGGTCCCTGTCTTCCCACCAACACGATATCCTTCAAGAAAAGCTCTGCGCCCTGAACCTTTGCTTACAACAGATTCCAGAGCTCTTCTCATCGTTTTTGAAGCTTCTTTACTGATTACTGTGTTTTTTATAGTCAAAGGATAGCTATAAATTTCTTCTCCAGTATTTGTGTTTAAAATAGCATCCAAAATATGAGGACGTAATAAATTGCCACCATTTATCGTAGCGCTAAAAGCCGTAACCAATTGAATAGGAGTTAATGCTATTCCTTGGCCAAATGCGGAAACCGCAGCATTTAATTCATCAAAATTGCTTTTAGAAAAAATAATACCCTTATTTTCACCAGCTATATCTACTCCAGTTTTATTTCCAACTCCAAAATTAACTAGATACTGATATAATCTTTCACTGCCTAATCTCCGACTTATTTCTACAAATCCCGGATTAGAAGAATTTTGTAAAACTTCCAAAAAAGTCTGAAGGCCATGGCCTCCTTTTTTCCAAGACTTTATGGTTCTGCCTTTAACTATTTCATATCCTTTATCATAATAAGTATCTTTATCTATATCGATGACTTTTTCATTGATAGCCGATGCAAAAGTGATAGCTTTAAAAGTTGATCCCGGTTCAAATGATGAAAAAACAGGCAAAACACGATTATATATATCACTAGAATAATTTTGATAATTATTATTATCATAAGTAGGTCTATTCCCTATTCCTAATATTTTTCCATTATTAGGATCCATTGCTACCATATAGATCTCTTCAGGACTATATTTTTTCATTGCAATATCGGCTGCATTTTCTAAAACATCCTGAATTCTACTATCCAAAGTCAATCTTAAACTAAACCCTGTGCTCGGAGGAACAATATGCGTTTCAATACCTTGAAAAAAGCCACCTTTCGCATCAGAAACATAATTTAATGTTCCATTTTTTCCCTTTAAATAAGAATTATAATAGTTTTCTATTCCAGCTAAACCATCGCCGTCAATTCCAGTAAATCCTAATAATGAAGCCAAACGCTCTTTATACGGATAAATTCTTTTATAATCTTGAACTAGATAAACTCCTTTTAACTCTTCTTTTTTTATTTTTTCTGCATCTTGATAAGAAATCTTTTTGCCTTCTGGATGAAGCAAAACAATCGAAGAAATTTTATTGATTTTCTCGAATATTCTTTTCTCTTCAACATTTAATATCGCACTCAATTTTTTACTGACTACAGATTTATCTTTTATTTGATATGGTATAACCGCAACACTCATAGTCGGTTCATTATAGACTAAATCATTTCCGTTGCAATCTAAAATCGAACCCCTTTTACTAGCAATGGGGAAAGATCTTTCCCACATCTCCATCGCTTTATCGCTGATATAAGCATGAGCAAAAATTGTTGTATAAACCAATTTTCCACCTATACAAAATAAAACAATTGTTGCAATAATAAATAAAATCTTAATTCTTTTATGAACAAATAATGATGGAGTTTTCATAATTAAACATATGCAAAAATAATAAAAAAAGAATTAACTATAAAAAGTAATTTACCAATAAAAAATTTTTTTGCCTTATGTAATATCGAAAATAAAATATAAACAAAAAAAAACACCCGATTTTAATCGGGGTTATATTAAACTATTTCGATGTAATTTGTAATTTAGTAATTCCAAAATTTGTCGCTCTACCAGTTTCTTTTAATCCTATCTTAATAGCTCCTATTTTCCCGCTAGGATTAGCTAATAAGAAAGATATTTCTGTCGGGTTTTCTATAGTTCCAGTAATCTTAGAAGCATTAATTGTTTCTTCAGTGATAACTTTTCCAGTTTTATCAATGCCTTGAACTGAAACAGTTAATTTATTATCTGCGGTAGTTCCTTTTTCAAGGAATCCAGTAATTTTAACAGATAATGATTTTGTAGTAACAAAAGGCGGTGTCATAATAAAGTCAGTCTTTTTCTTTAGAACAATTGCTTTATCATAGGTATATGTAAATTCCGTAGTCCAATTCTCTCCAATATTTGGAAGTGGAAGACCACGTTCAACCTCAGAGAAATCAACACCTAAATCGACAAGTCCGACATCAGTATTACTTTTTGTACTAGAAGAAACTACCGGAACACTAATAGAAGAACTTGATGGTTTACTAGAAGAAGACGATGACGAAGACACATTTTGCTTACACCCGACAAGAATAAGCCCAGCCACAACAGGAATTAAAAATTTAACCTTTCTTTTCATAAATCCTCCATCAACATTATGATGAGTGGATTTATTAATTTTATTCAAACAATTTACTTTATAGCTTCTTCAACCATAAAATCAATGTTCAAAGAGTTTTTAAAGAAAGTGTTTTTATTAAAATAACCTAAAAGACAAATATCTCCATCTCCTTCAACTTCTTTCTTTCCATTGAAGAAACAAATTTTTAAGTTTTTATTCACTTGATAAAATAAATGCGTAGGATTTTTTAAAGAAGGTTTCAAGCATTTTTTATCAATAGTAATTTCAAATAAAGGTCTATCATGTTCAACTCCAAACGGCTCAAAACTTTCAATTAAGTTATAATCTTCCATATTAAAAGTATTAATATCTATTTTGATAGTTTTAGCTTTTTCTTCTTCAGAAGAACAAATTAAAACATCTGGAATTTTACTTAAAAAAGCATCGAGATATTTTTCAGTTATTGTAAAACCTGCGGCTTTAGAATGACCGCCAAAATCAACGAAGTAATCTTCAAAATTTTCTAGACATGTAACTAAATTATATCCTTTAGGACAACGCATACTAGCAGTATAATTCTTTGTTATTGGATCTTGAGAATAAACAATGACTGGTTTATCGAATAAAGATAAAAGCCTGCTAGCTAAAAGACCACTAATACCTGTTGGTAGAGATGATTGATAGATAATTATTCTTTTATCCTGATCAATAGAAGCTAAATCAAAGCCATTAGCTACCAAATCTTTTCTTTCTTGATTATATTCTTTAAACTTCTCTGAATATATTTTAATTAAAATATCATCTTCAGTTAAAAGTAGTTTAACAGCATTATTGACTTCTAAGCCTTGTTTAATTCTGCCAGCTGAATTTAAAATTGGAATAATCTCAAAACTAAGATTATGAAGGTCAACGTTATTCTTATCATTTACAAGTGACATTATACTTTTATAATGATACTTATTGATATTTTTTAAAGCCATTCTAACAAGAGCAACATTAGCATTTTTTAAAGGCATTAAATCACTTATAGCAGCAATACCAGCTAATGTAACAATATATTCATCATAATATCCAAGTAATCCAAAGCTGACAAGCATGCACAAAAAAGCTGCGGAAATGTTATAGTCAACATAATTTGATAAGAATTGTTGGAAAATAAATTTAGCATCAGGAAGTTTTGATTGCGCTTCATGATGATCAATTATAATAGTTTCCATCCCTAATTCTTTAGCTTTTTCAACTTCCGAAACCTTAGTTATCCCATTATCAACCGCGATGATAATATCATAATTTTTCTTAGCAAACTCTTCAATTCTAGAACTATTTAGACCATATCCTTCTTTGTAACGAGAAGGAATAAAGTATCCTACCTTAGCTCCTAATTTCTTTAATGTTTTAACCATGATAGTTGTTGAAGTAATACCATCAACATCATAGTCACCATAGATTACAAATTTCTTTTTTTCAGCAATAGCTTTTTTAATATAATCTATTAAATTTACAAAAGAAGCGGCCCTTTCAAAGGGGTTAGGTATATCATTAATACTACCTAACTTTTGAAAAGCCGCGTAATCATCTTCAGTAAAATTATAATAGTTTAATAGATCCGATAATAATTGATTATTCATATTAACGGAAATCATTTAATCCCATAACAATTGTTTCATGAGGTTCATTTTCATTGACAACAACTGCCTTTTTCTTTCTCTTAAATTTCATGAATAACTTAGAGAAATCAATAGATTTATATTTGATGTGTGCACGAACAAATAAATAGAATGATGGAGCGAAAGCAATGATATAAGCTGTTCCTAAAACAACACCAATAGTCAAAATGAGATAAGAACTCATCAAGCTAGAAATGCTTGTGCATAAAATAACTAAGATAGAACCAACTAAGGTATTTCCAGCAAGAGCAATTGAATTTGGAAGAGCGAAAGCTAAAGATTCTTCCATTGAAGAAACACGTCCTTCAAAAGTAATCTTCTTTCCTAACAACTTATTATTTTCTCTATTGCGATCAAATAACGCAACAAAGATAATGCTTGTAATGGCGGTAATAGCAAGTAATCCAAAGACAACAAATGGTGTCATAGGCAACATCAACGCAGAGAATAAACCAATTGAAGTTGCACCGATAATTGTGCCGGAAAGCAAATATGTTAAGAAAACATAAATACCATATCTAAGTAAGAAGAATGCAGAAGCAAATGCAACACTCAAACCAACAACAAGCAATAAATAACTTACATCATGTTCAGAATTAACTACTTTTGCTGGAGCAATTAATATAGAAGCTTCGCTATCTTCAAGTGTAATAGCTTCATTAACTCTTTCAAAAGAATTAATGAAATCTTCATCTTGAGCTAAAGAAGAATCAATTTTGAAAGATGCATAAATTTGATAATATTCTATTCCATCATCATCTTTAAGAGTATCTCTTTCAAAGAAGAAATCATCATATTCAAAGTCAGCATATGTACTATTTACTTCACCAACTGAAGTGACAACAAATTTAAGGAAATCTTCTTCCTCTTGATAATAATCAGCTTCATAAGAGGAAACCTTAATAGCAACACGGCCAGAATCTTCATATCCATCTGCTAATTTGAACATTCCTGTTGTGAAATTAGTAGTAACTAATAAAGCACAAGAAGCAACAGCTAATGCGCCACCGATAATTCCATAAATTTTATTATTTTTCTTTCTCTTTTCAACTGGAAGAGCATATTTCTTTTCAGAATAATTCTTAATTTTTAATCCTAAATTATTCTTTTGTGCCAATGAAGAAGTAGATAAGAAATACATCAATGTACGATAGACAAAATAATTGATTAAGAAACTGACAAGGGAACCAATAAGTAAAACACCACCGAAGGTTTTAATTGAACTCTTGCCAATAATAAATGTAAATAAAGCAATGACAAATGTTACTAAGCTTGTATCTAAAGTGAAGAACAAACATTTTCTTAAACCTTCAGAAGTAGCTTTAGCAATAGAACGTCCTTTTTTCAATTCACCTTTAATCTTTTCTTGAGCAATTTGAGAATTAAAGGTAAAGAGCAATATAGAAACAATAAGAGCCATAATTGAAGCTGGAGCATATTCAAATCCTAAGAAAGTAGCAAGCATTAATGTTAAAGCGGATGAGAAAATCATTGCTAATGATCCGGCAAAACCACTAAGTCCGTAGAAACTGATCCAACAAACAACTATAAGGAGCATTAAAACACCTATAGCAATAAATGTAAAATCTTTGACATTTGTTCCTAAGGAAGCACTTGTACTATCTTGATATAAATATTGAATATCAACACCATAATCGGATGAATTATAAGCATTAACATAAGCATTAGCAGAAGCGATAGTAAAAGCAGAGCCATTTTCATCAGCAGTAGTATATAAAACATTACTGCTTTCCATATAATTGCCTTCCCAAGCTATAGAAGCTATAACTTTATCTTTAACTGCTTGCTGTACGTTTTCACCAAATGCAGCATCATAGGAATCAGTATCAGGATTAAAATCTTGGAAAATATATACAGTTGTAGAACTAGATTCGCTATCACTAGAAGAAGAATTATCTGGGAAATGACGAGCAAAACTATCAGCAACAGCCTTAGATTTTATCTTAAAACCAGGATAAGCATTACTGCCGACATAAGTTAAAGTGAGTGGAGAATCAGAATCGAAGAATTCTGTACCAGTCAAATAATAATCACCTTCATTAGTTGGAACTAAAATTGTTAATTCACCAGTAGCTTTAATTTGCTTTTTAACTAATTCAATTTCATTTAAGTTACGATGAGTGAAATTAACTCTTAATTCAGCATTATCTCCTTCACCAACAACCTCGACATGTGCATTTTTTATATCAGCTTTGTCAAGTCTTTCCATAACTTTATCGCCAATTGTTGAAGGGTTGATTTCACGTCCACCTTCTCTTCTTGAAAGACTATAGACTAATTCAACACCATTAGCGAATTCAGATGAATAAGTTAAATGTTCGGCTATCGGTTGACCGCAAAATAACACGCCCAATACCAAAGATGCAACCATTACAATAAACGCCCAAATACGTCGCATATTATTACCTCCGATTTTTTAAAATTGATTAACATTTATACACCATAAATGAGATCACGCTTATATACGCCTATATAATTTACCATTAATGATGGTACTTTTTCAAGAAAAACAAGGAATTTATTAAGTTTTGTAAATTGACAAACTAAATTCCACTTTCAAAACATAATAATGTAATTATATCCAAATTCAATTTTAATTTATTCATATATATCATTCATTGAATTAATAGTCATTAAATTAATAATTTTCTGAATTTGAGAATTTGTATAATTTCCAACATAGACATATTTAGTAGAACCTGATATTAAGTTAATTTTTAAATATTTATTAAACCAATGTTTATAAAAGACTTTCGTCCGCTTTTCTTCTTTTGTGAGCTTAACTATTTCAATATCTTTTATTTCTGAAAGAATTATCTTTTGATTCCAATTAGCATCAATATTGTGACTCACCTTATACCAACTTGTTGTAAAAGGAAAATAATAAAATTCAGCTGTGTTATAATTAACTTTGAAATGTCTAACAAATAAGAACAAAACTATTATAATGCCAAATATAATGTCAAACGGACTACCATTTCGTAGTGCTAGAAAAACATTAGGATTAAATATCCAAGACCAATCAATGATAGACTTAACAGATAGTATTACAATAGTAACTATCATTGAAGCCAAAAAAATTCCATATAACAATAAATCGTAAAAAGATATTATTATTTTCTTTCTCATTTTCTTCATTCTATTTTTCAATCCTATCAATTAAATTATCTAATATTCCGCCAAAAATTATATTTACTACAGAAGCAATAACTACGCCAACAGCAAATCCTACTACAGCTCCGCCTGGACCAAAACAATTTCCTATTGCAGTTGCGCCATATATAATTACCTTATCTAAATAAATAAGGCCGACACTTTTAGCTGCAGTTAATGCTGTACCTAACATTATTCCTTTTGAACTTACTCCTCTTTGAATACTATCAAATATATCTAAACCAACATTTAATACAATACCAAAAACATCTACCTTACTAATACCCCAATTAAATTGATTAAATGCAAGGACTCCTTTTTTCATTGAAACTCCAAGCATAGTCATATCAGCGGCGAAAGGATGTAAATTTTTCGAAAAGTAAGCAGTATGATTAACTAATACAGATATTAATTCATATGAATCATAAATCGTTGACCCAGCACTTATTCCATTTGCTATCCATCCTAGATTAAATTTGCTTTTAGTTATAGAACCAAAATTTACGTTATTTAAAATACTATCATCAACAGTAGTACTATCATTGCTGTATAAAAAACTAATCGGATTATTTTTGGCATAGGCATATAGATTTAATCCATTGATACT
>FR893360.1 GCA_000433315.1 Firmicutes bacterium CAG:345
TATTTTTTGTTTATTTTATTTTATGAAAAATTAATTATTAAATATTTACACTTTTCTTGTTATGTAAATATGAATAGATTTTCATCTATTGTATAAAACTAAATTCTGGACTATAGTCTAATTGTAGTTCAATAGGAGGTATTGATATGAACCCAAATTTACTTTATAAGATTGCATTAAAAAAATATGAAAAGGCTAGTAAAGCAATTGATTCTTTAACAAAGGATGTCGCTGGAGTTTTTCCTGATTATGATAATAAAAGAGCTTTGATTTCTTTTGATTATCTTCTTCAATGCACTTTATTAAAACAAGCTTTAGCTGATGGTACAATTAGTGAAAATGAATTAGAATTCATCAAAGGTATTTCTAATCATGGGGATGTTTTAGAAGAAATTAAAAGCTCATTTGATGATACAAATGTTGGTGGTCTTATTAAAAAGACAACATGGAATGATATTTATTATTTAGGTCCTGTTGCTCAAACTGCTCTTGTAAATGCTATAAGTAATTTTGTTCAATCATATATTGATGAAACTGCTCTTTTATGCGGTGTTGCTGATGCCTTAACAAGAAAGAATTATTATAAAGTTATTGCTAATAGTATTTCTTCCATCTTAACAATTTTTGCTAAAATTGATGGCAAGAAAGAAAAGGTTGAACTCTTTGTTGGTACAACTGAATTTGTTGAAGCTTTCGGAAATAGCTACCTTGCTATGAAGGAATTAGTTCAAGAGCTTGTCAGAGAAGGAAAAGAACTTAAGAAAGCTTTGCATAAGGATATCAAAGCCCTTAGAAAAGAAGCTGAAAAATATCTTGCTTCCCATAAAGATATTGACATAGAAAAAGAAATCAATGATTTAATTGATGAAATCTATGCTGAACTAAATTCTGAAGAAGAATAAATTATTGCATTTTAAAACCGGAATTTGCGTTCCGGTTTTTGTTTGCAATTTTTTATTCGCCTGGATATTGTTCTTCTTCCTCTGACATATCACCGGAAACTTGGTCTTGCCAATCTTCGAAGATTTCTTTTAATTCTTCAGCGCGAGGATCGGATTCAATATCAATTGGAATCAAACGATTTTCTTCGTTTGCTTCAAGTGGAATAACTGTGATTTCAGAATCTTGATCATCAAAATCACCAAAAGCACAATAATAAATTGTTTTTCCATCTAAATCTGTGTGAAAAAGGAAAAGTCCTTTATATTCTTCACCAGTTTCTTCATCGATAAAACTGATGGTACGATCATGATCATGTCCTTCACAATCTGGACAATCGCATTCTTCACCAATTTCTGGATGATCATGATGGTGTCCACAGCAGCATTCATCTTCATGATGTTCATGATGGTGTCCGCAACAACATTCATCTTCTTCATGATCGTGTTCACAACCACATTTTTCTTCTTCTAATAACATTTATGTACCTCTCTTTTGGTATAGTGTAACAAATAAAATGAAAAAATGCCATCTATTAGCTCGTTATTTTCTAATAGAGGCATTTTTATTATTTACTTTAATTTATCTTCAAACAAATTGAAGGCTTCGGTAATATTATCGGATTTTTCAAATCCACCAAAAGCCAAATCTGGTCTACCACCACCAGATCCTCCTAAGACTTTGGCAACTTCTTTAACTATGTCTCCTGCGCGGATAACTTTTGTTAAATCACTGCTTAAAGCAACGCAGAATTCAGATTTTCCTTGACGTTTAGATATGAGTAAAATTGCATTTGATGGTTCAGCAATAATGTTTTTAGCAATTTCCATCATTTGATTATGTGTTAAATCATCAAAGCATTTAGCAACAACTTTACGGCCATTAATTTCTTTTCTATCAGCTTTTATAACACTGGTATATAAGCCAGCAATCTTGCTTTCAAGAACTGCTTGATTCTTTCTAAATTCATCATTAGCTGCAATTTGACTCTTTAATTTATCGGTAATTTCTTTACGGGAATTAACTTTTAATAAAGAAGCTATTTCATTGAGTTTATCTTCTTCAATAGATCTAAATTCATAGGCTTTAAATCCAGTATAAGCAACTATTCTTTTTACACCAGCTGCAATAGTTTCATAGCTTGCTATAGCAAAATTTAAAATATCAGCAGTATTTGAAACATGGGTTCCACCACAGAATTCTTTTGAATAATCTCCAAATGTTACAACGCGGACTACATCATCATATTTTTCATTGAATAATGCCATAGCACCAAGCTTTAAAGCTTCTTCTTTATTCATGATATTAGTCTTTTCTGGAATACCTTTTAAGATAATTTCATTAACTCTTCTTTCAACTATACGAAGTTCTTCAAAAGATAATTTTCCATCATAAGAGAAGTCAAAACGAAGTTCGTTATCATTGACATAGCTACCTTCTTGGTGAACAGCATCTCCTAATAACTCTTGCAAAGCTTTTTGTAAAATATGAGTTGCGGAGTGGTTTCTCATGATTAAATGACGGCGAGCATAATCTGGTTTTAAAGTAAATTCATCACCAACTTTAATAGAGCCATAAGCTAATTCAACATGATGTAAGAATTGTTTATGGTTAGCTTTTGTAACATCAAGGACATTAGCTTCAGCAGAATCACTAGTTATAACACCAGTATCAGCAACTTGACCACCACTTTCTGCATAGAATGTTGTTTGATCAAAGATAACTTCACCATTTTCTGTTATTTCATCAACTTTATTACCATCGATAAATGTTCCAATAACTTTGGCTTTTAATTCTGGAACTTCTTCATAAGTAAAGGTGCTTGGAGTTAAGAAATTGATAAGATCTTGGCTTTGTTTTCCGAAAGATTTTCTATCTCCTCTTGCAAGTCTAGCCTTTTCTTTTTGTCTTTCTAATGCTTCTTTGTAGCCTTTTTCATCAACTGTTTTACCTTCATCTTCAGCATATTCTTTTGTTAAATCAAATGGAATACCATAAGTATCAGAAAGCATAAAGGCAACTTCACCAGGAAGAACTTTATCACATTTAGCAAGTTCATCTTTAACACGTTTTTCACCGCTAGCAATAACAGTATTAAATTTATCAATTTCACTGGTGATCATCTTTTTAACACGATCTTTTTGTTCTTGAAGATATGGATAATAATGTTCCATATTCTTGCAGACTTCATCGACTAAGCCAGGAAGATTTTTAGTATCAATATTCAAATGTTTTGCTTGTAAAATAAGACGGCGGACAAGTCTTCTTAAAACATAACCACGGCCTTCATTAGAGAATAAAGCACCATCAGCTAAAGCAAATGTCAATGTTCTAATATGGTCAGCAATGACCTTATAAGAATATTTATATTTTCCTTCATAAGCATAAGAAGCAAAACCTTCAAGATATTTGATATATGGCATGAATAAGTCAGTTTCAAAATTAGTTTCAGTTCCTTGAATAACACAAGCAAAACGTTCAAGACCTGCACCAGTATCAATATTCTTTTGTGGAAGTTCCTTATATTGAGAACGTGGTTTTACACCAGGTTCAGCATTATATTGGGAAAAGACAATATTCCAAATTTCAATATATCTATCGTTATCTTCATCATTTTGAAGCATGACAATACCACGATGTTCAGGATCGTATTTTTCTCCACGATCAAAATAAATTTCCGTATCTGGACCAGATGGACCAGGACCAACTTCCCAGAAGTTAGATTCAAGAGGCACAAGATGATCTTCAGGAATACCACACTTCATCCAAAGTTCTTTCGAAGCTAAATCAGATGGATGATAAGTGATATAAAGTTTTTCAACAGGAAAACCAAAGTTCTCTTCACCAGTTAAAAGTTCAACAGCCCAAGGAATAACTTCACTTCTGAAATAATCACCGATTGAAAAGTTACCTAACATTTCAAAGAAAGTATGATGTCTTGCAGTTCTACCAACATTTTCAATATCATTGGTACGAATAGCTTTTTGAGCATTAGTTATTCTTCTATGTGGTGGTTGTTCAGTTCCATCAAAATATTTTTTCAAAGCAGCAACACCAGAATTAATCCACAAAAGAGTTGGATCATTATGGGGAATTAAAGAAGCAGAAGGTTCAATAAAATGTCCTTTGCTCTTAAAGAATTTCAACCAAGTATCACGTATTTGGTCACTTGTCATGTACTTCATATGTCCTCCTGAATATAAAAAAGCGCCTTATTTCAGGAACGAAATTAATCCGCGGTACCATCCTGATTCTAATAAGCACTTAATTAAACTAATTTACGCATTAGGCGCGGTCTTCTCCTAGTTGGCAAATCTATTCAACGAAGACATAATAACTATAATTCAAGTCAATGAATTTGTCAATTAATAAAGCGGTTTAAAGAAAAATTATTATTTAAAAAATTCTATTCATATTTAATAAATACATCATTTTCTTTATAAAAACTGGTTCATTAGCATCAAACACTTTTTAATCTTTATTATTAAGCCATTATTTTTTTGTACTTCAAACTAAAAAATATAAATTATCCAATTAATTAATAAAATATTGTGTTTTTAATTTAGCACATCTTGTCATAGGAAGTATTCCTTCATGCTGTAATCTACCAGCAACAATACCTGGATGAATTCCTATCTTTTTAGCAAAAGCTTTTATTTCTTCATCTGTTATATATTTTGTTAGAGAAAGTTTAGTTAAATCTTCTTTTTTGATTAAATAATTTGCTGAAAAATTATCAGCTTCTTCTTCTAACTTTTTATTTCTTTCTACCATTTCAGTATCTGTACAACTTATAAAAGTTGTTTTCAATTTTCTTTGAAATACATGCTTTATTTCATGAAAAAATGAAAACCAGAAAATATAAGCATTAAGTTTTCTATTATTCATTGCCAAAACTACTCTATCTTCGTTGATCCATTTTACAGCGCCATTAATTCCAGAGTTTTTCAAATGTGGCAATAATACAAAAGCAACACCACATTCTGATAAAATCTCTTTAATTTTAGGTAAAAAATTTTCAGGTTCATCTATTGTCATGCTTCTAAGTGTTGGCAAATAATTTTTAAGTTTATTTTCATCATATTTTTTTGTTTCAACAGATTTTGAAAAATTTATTGCGGTTTGCAACCAAGCTTGAGAATTAATGATATTTTTCTCCGAAGTTGAATTTAAAGATGTTCGATAATTAACAAGAAAATCCTGTTTTTTTAAAATTCGCAAATCTGAAATTGTAAAGTATTTACATAAATTAGCTATTTTTTCAGAAGAATTATTTGTTTTAGGCAAATTAGCAACGTTGACAAAATAACTATAATCAATTTGCTTTAACACTTCTTTTTGTTCATCAAAATCTTTTTCTTTAGAAATTTCAATTAATTTTTGATCATATGAACTTTGAAGATTTAACCATAACTCTACACTTGTTCCCGTCATTACTGATAGTTTTTTGGCTAAATCATTAGATAAATTGGCAATCCCATTAATTAATTCACTTAAAGTTTTTGGAGTTGTACCCATACGCAAAGCAAATTCATTTTGCGTAATTCCATATTCTTCAACCAATTCTTCAATATAATATCCTGGATGGAATGCACATAAATTTTTATATTCAATTACATTTTTATTGACCATAATGTTTCGAAACCTCCGTTATTTTTACAATTTTAATAAATTCACACCTATTAAGAATATCTCCATCTATTAATTCGTTTTGTTCATCATCGCATGGAATCAAAGTAATCCTATAACCTGTATTTCCTACTCTTATACTCCATTCATTTTTTCTATTTCCTTTTAAGCGTTCTAAATGAAGAGTTGGATAATTAGCTAAATCTTTAAATGAATTAGAGCTTTTTATAAAATTTTCAATTGCTTCTAACTTTCGTTTAACTTCACTAGGATATTTCCATAATTTCTTATACTTTGAACTAAAATCTTTTTCTACTTTTTTATTCTTGTATATAATTGTCATCCACATTATAGTATATGTGTTCCTCCTGCTTTTATTACCCAAAAGGTAATATTATTTTATCATTTAATAAATATTTGTCAATATTTGTTACCAAAAAAGTAATTTTTAAAATATTAAATTTATTAAAATTACAAACAAAAAAAGGATGAATTTTTAGTTCACCCTTTTATACTTTTTAATTTTAAATTAATTTATTTTTTTACGATAGACCATGTGCCATTTCCATTATCAACACATATACAATCAACAGAGACCCATTTATCTATATATTTATTATATGTTCCAGATTTAATTGAAATATAAGATTTATATTTTGAGCCTACTGCAAATACATCTAATTTAATAACGTTGAAATCTCCACCATTAACAAATATAGTTACATCACCATATTTTGCTTCAGAATTTATTAACGCATTATTTTCATTTGCTCCGGTTCCATCTCCCAAATCGCCTGTATCACCTGTTCCATTTGATAAAAAAGTACCATTATTTATAGTTAATGATCCCCTATTTATTGAAATTGCACCTGCAGCACCATCAATAGTACCACCATTAATAGTTGTAGTTCCAGAATGTGGCAAATAAATAGCATAATCACAAACACTAATTAGTTTTCCACCATTTATAACAATAGAAGAATTAAATTCAGTATTATCACCGTTTCCTGCAATTGCATACCACCCAGCTTTAATTGTTCCACCATTCATAATAATGTTTCCACCATCTTGTACACCAAGACCAAATTGACCATTATTTGAATCAAAACTATTATTTGCATTTCTTGCTTCTATTTTTCCACTATCAATTACTAATAGAGCATCTTTTCCAATTGCCTTCAATATTGTTTTATCTTGATTATCAGAAATATAATTTACTTTACAATAATATAATCCACTTTCATCTTTTGATGAATCCATGAATATCAATTTTCCACAAACATAGCTTTCACCACTTTCATCTGTCCAGAAATGATGACCATTTAAATCAAAAGTAGCTTCAATATTACTATATACTTGTACAAAATAAACTTTATCTTCTAAATCAGCTAATAATGTAGTTTTACCATTACCTAAAACAGTATTCCATTCTTTTAAAAATCCATTAGATTCTGAATAGGCAACAGCATCTTTATTTTCGGCATTCATAACACCTGTATCTTTTGTAACTTTGACATTTTCAGAAGTAATTAAATCAGGATTATCTGCCTTAACAAAACTTAAACTTCCACCTTTATCATTTGAAATTACAAAATCAGAAGAACTTTCAGCTTTAATATTAATATTTCCAACAGACCCTGTATTTTCAATAGCTACATGTCCTTTTTCAACATTAATTGTTCCAGCAACTTTGCCAAAAACATGATACGAATTAAAATCACAATTTTTAACATTTACTTCATTTGCAGATCCATAATGATTTATTGTATCTTTTTCAGCATCAATAGTTAATAAACCTGTTGTTGTTCTAATTAAAACAGTCTGACCATTTTCAACATTTTTTCTAACATAATTAACTGTTTCAATATCATTCTTACCAACATCTAATCCAGTTATAATATCTAATGAAGTAGCTTCATTTCCTTCTTTTAAATATACTGAATATCCATGATTATCTGTATAATCACTTAAAAATCTCCATGTTGTTACATCAGTTGTATTTTCTGTTATTTCATCAACTAATTCGAATTTATTTGTAGTTTGATGCCACACTATTTCTTTCTTATCTTGCGTTGGTGTCATCTTCTCTACTGTGAATCCATTCTCTTCTACTACTTCTAATGCTTCACTTGGGGTATTTGGTTTTCCATTGATTGTTTCATCTAATTGTAAGCATTTATTTAATTCTGTTATCAATGTATCATCTACTGATTTTTTAGCACTATTAGT
>FR893361.1:0-13652 GCA_000433315.1 Firmicutes bacterium CAG:345
AAAAGGACTGATATTTTTGGTATCAATCCTGTTGTTTCAATATGGTGCCCTCGACCGGACTCGAACCGGTATGACCTTGCGATCGGCAGATTTTGAGTCTACTGCGTCTACCTATTTCGCCACGAGGGCATCTTTTAAAATTTTACAACAAAAAACGAAATAAAGCAATAATTATTTGAGTTGAATTTGATTGTGAAAATTATGGAATAAATTGTTTTTTATTTAAGCAAATGAAATTCAAAAATGAGTGAAAAAATGTTTTTATATATTTTACTTTATTATTCTGCTGTTAGTTGTGTTATACTAATTGCGAATGAAAAAATTTGTTTTACTTGATCTGCAGAATACAGATGTGCGCGACGAATATGAGGGAGAGTTTTTAGAAAATTCTACCTATCGTTTTACTAGTACTAAAAATCCAGAAAATTCAATAGAAGTAGTTCTTATTGAAAAAGATAAAGCTAGTTTTGTTCGTCATACTCCTGAGTTTTGTTTATCTGGTACTTTAAAAAAGAATAATGTTGTCAACTTAGATTTAGTTACTAAAGGATTTGATTTTAAAGGTTCTTTGCCGGTATTGGTACGCGAAGTTAAAGTTGATTTTCCAAATGAAATACTTTTAAGATATCAAATGCTTGATGATAAAAATGTACCATCTGATACATGTGAAATTTTAATTTCTTCAATAGACAATTAGGTGAAATATGGAAATAGAAACAAAAATTAAAAATGAATTGTTACGTATTCTAGCTGAAAAGAATATTGATATTCAGCCAGAACAAATTTCTTTGGACCATGGTAAGGTTAAAGAACATGGTGATTATGCTTCTAGTATTGCTTTACGTTTAGCAAAAGTTTTAAAGAAAAATCCGATGGATATCGCTGAAGATATCGCTAAAGAGTTTTCTTTGGATGAAGTTGAACGTTATGAAGTTGTTAGACCTGGTTTTATTAATTTCTTCTTAAAAACAGATACTTTAACAAACCTTATAAAAGAAGTCTTTGATAAAGGCGAACGCTTTGGCTCAAATGAATATGGAAAAGGCAAGAAAATAAATGTTGAATATGTTTCTGCAAACCCTACTGGTGAACTTCATTTAGGACATGCTAGAGGTGCTGCTGTAGGTGATTCATTGACAAGAATATTATCTTTCTGTGGGTTTGATGTCACAAGAGAATATTATATTAATGATGCTGGAAATCAAGTTAATAATTTAGCTAAATCTGTTGAAGCTCGTTATTTATTAAGATGTGGAAAAGAAGCTGAAGTTCCAGAAAATGGTTATCATGGACAAGATATAATTAATGTTGCAGATAAAATCTATAATGAAATAGGTGATAAATATGCTTCCGATCCTGATTCTCATTTGGATTATTTTAAAAAGGAAGGTATTAAATTAAATTTCGATAAGATTAAAAATGATTTGAAAAATTTCCATGTCGAATTTGATGTTTATACCTCTGAGCAATGGGTTCGTGATCAAGGTCTTGTAGAAAAAGCTTTGCAAGATATTAAACCTCGAACATATGAATCGGAAAATGCAGTTTTCTTAAAGACTGTCGATGATGGCGATGATAAGGATCGCGTTCTTGTTAAAAGTGATGGTTCTTATACTTATTTACTTCCAGATATTGCATATCACCGTTATAAATATGATCGTGGATTTGATCATATAATTGATATTCTTGGTGCTGATCATCATGGATATGTTGCTCGTTTGAAATCCAGTATGAAATCTTTGGGAAAAGATCCTGATAAAATTGAAGTAGTTATGGTTCAAATGGTTCGCTTATTTAAAGATGGTGAAGAATATAAAATGAGTAAGAGAACTGGTAATGCTGTCAGTATGGAAGATTTGTGTCAAGAAGTTGGAACCGATGCTGTCAGATACTTTTTTGTAACACGTTCAGCATCTACTCATTTGGATTTTGACTTGAATTTAGCTACTACTATGGGAACTACAAATCCTGTCTATTATGTTCAATATGCTCATGCTAGATTAATGTCCATACTTGAATCTGGTAGGGATTATACATTAAACTATTCTGGAACATTGTTGAAAGAAGAAAGTGAAAGAAATCTTTTGAAGACAATGGCAGAATTTAAAGAAGTTGTTCTCGATGCTGGCATTACAAGAGAGCCTTATAAAGTTACAACATATATTCGTAAATTAGCTACAAGAATAAATGACTTTTATACAGTTTGTCGTGTTCTTGATCCTGCTAATGCTGAACTTACTTCTCAGCGCTTGGCATTAGTTAAAGCTGCTGAAATTACTTTAAAAAATGCTTTAACATTAATTGGTGTTACCGCACCTAATTATATGAAGACAAAAACGGAGGAAAAATAATATGAATAAAAAATCAATGTTAGATGTTGCTTTTGATATTATCAGTGAAAAAGATTATTCTAAAAATGGTATTGCTTTTGCTGATTTATTAGAAGAAATTGGCAGAAGATTAGAAATGACTGAAGAGGAATTATGTAAGAAAGCTTCTAATTTCTATACAGATCTTTTAAGAGATGGTCGTTTTGTTACATTAGGTGAAAATACTTGGGACCTAAGAACACGTCATAAGTTTGAACAAGTACATATTGATATGAATGAAATTTATCGTGAGGAAGAAGAAAATACGATAAATGAAGATAGCAATGATGCTACTGTTGAACAAAATACTGATTTATACGATAAAATGCTTGAAGAAAGCAGAGATGATGATTGTATTTCGGATGATGACGATTATTTAGATAATCCAGGTTTTTCAATAAATGATTCTGGCGATGATAAGGAGGATTAAAAATCATGGCTTTAGAAAATATGGTTGGAATGCTCAATAAAGCATTCAAAGAACATTATGCAGTCGGTCAATTCAATATTAATAATGTTGAATGGACATCAGCTATTCTTGAAGAAGCTGAAAAAACAAAGACACCAGTAATTTTAGGTGTCACCACTTCTGCTGCAAAGTATATGGGTGGTTGGCATACAGTTGTTGGTATGGTCAAAGGTTTGATGGAAGATTTAAAGATTACTGTTCCAGTAGCTCTTCACGTTGACCACGGTCCAACAGTTAAAGATTGTAAAGATGCTATCGATGCTGGATTTACATCTGTTATGATCGATGCTTCTCATTATCCACTCGAAGAAAACATTCGCATTGTTAAAGAAGTTACAGACTATGCTCACTCTCGTCCAAATTATGTTTCTGTTGAAGCTGAACTTGGTCGCGTTGGTGGACAAGAAGATTTTGTTGTTGCTGAAAGTGCATATGCAATCCCAGAAGAATGTGTAAGATTAGTTAAAGAAACAGGTGTTGATTGCTTAGCTCCTGCTTTAGGTTCTGTCCATGGTCCATATCATGGTGAACCAAAACTCGGCTTTAAAGAAATGAAAGAAATTGCTGGACTTGTTAACATTCCTCTCGTTTTACATGGCGGCAGTGGTATTCCAAATGATCAATTAAGAATGGCTATTGATCGTGGTACATCTAAGATTAATATCAATACTGAATGTCAAATGGCTTGGACAAAGATTGTTCGTGAAGTTTTATCTACAAATGATAAAGTTTATGATCCACGTAAGATCATTGGCCCAGGAAGAGAAGGCATTAAGCAAGTCTTTATTGATAAAGTTACTGTCTTTGGTAGCTTAGGCAAAGCTGAATAATTAATGTTTTAAATAGGCTTCCTTTATGGAAGCCTTTTTTTGAAAGGAAAAACTATGAATTTGTATGATGAATTTTTTAAAATGATTGAAAAAAATGATACTATAACAATTTTTGGGCACATGTTTCCTGATGGTGATTGTTATGGCTCAGAAATAGGATTAAAACAGGCATTACTCCATTTTTATCCTGATAAAAAAGTTTATGCAATTGGTGGAGGGTTTAAAAGAATTCCTAGTGATTTTCCTGGATTTGATGAAGTCGATGATGAAACCATAAAAAATTCTCTGGGGATTGCTGTTGATATAGGTGATACTCCTCGTTTAAATGATAAAAGAATTTTAACAGCAAAAGAAAGAATAAAGGTTGATCATCATATTTTTACAGAAAAGTTTTGTGATTTGGAAATTATTGAAGATGATAGAGTTGCTGCTTGTGAAATAATTTCAAATTTATTTTTATATAAGTTTGGATATTTGCCAAAAGAAGCCGCGGAACCATTATATTTAGGTATTACTACGGATAGCGGTAGATTTTTATATTCACCAGTTGATGAAAAGCTTTTTAAAACAGTTAGCGATATTTTAAAAAGCAATGTTGATACCAAAAGGATTTATGATGCATTATATACTGTTGATCCAGAATCTTTAAAATTTAAAGCTTATGTTTACCAAAATTTTAAAATTGATTCAGGGGTAGCTTATATGGTTTTTACTAAAGAAATTTTAAAAGAATTGAATATTGAAAAAAATCAGGCTGCTCCACAAGTTAATTTGATAGGAAATTTACTTGGATGTTACGCTTGGGTGTTTTTTGCAGAAGGAGAAGATGGTATGGTTAGAGTTGAACTTCGTTCATCTGGCTTCCCGATTCAACCTGTAGCGGTATATTTTGGTGGCGGTGGACATCTCCAAGCTTCGGGCTGTGTTTTAGATGATATAAATAAATATCAACAAGTTATTGATAAAATTAAAGAAAATTATAGGAGTTATAAAAATGAAGATTAATTTTGGCTCAAAATTTGATAAACAATGTTCTGATATGATTGAAGTTTGCTTAAAAGCAATGTCGAAAGTTATGGAATATTATAAGAATGGATTCGATGTTGAAATGAAGTCTGATAATTCCCCTGTGACTGATGCTGACAAGCAATCCGATTTGATAATTAAAAGTTTTTTGAAGGAAAAATATCCGACATATGCTTTTTTAACTGAAGAAAGCAATGATGATAAAGCAAGGTTAAATGAAAAATATGTCTTTATTATTGATCCCCTTGATGGAACGAAAGATTTTGTAGCTAAAGATGATATGTTTGCTATAAATATCGCATTGGTAGAAGAACATACTCCAGTTGTTGGTGTTGTTGGAATTCCAGCGCAAAATAAAATTTATTTTGCTATAAAAGATTATGGCTCATACCTTTTAGAAAATGATGCTCTTAAAAGAATTTATGCCTCTGATAGAACAGATAATTTAATTATGAGTTGTTCAGTTTTCCATTCTGGAAAAACTGATCAAGAAATTTTTGATAAGTTCCAAAATAGAATATTAAAGAAACATCCTCTCGGTTCAGCTTTAAAATCTTGTTTGATTGCTGAAGGAAAAGTTGATTGTTGTTTCTCTTCAAGCGGAAATACAAAAGAATGGGATACTTGTGCTCCTCAAATTATCGTTGAAGAATCTGGTGGTCATTTCACTACTTTTTATGGTGATAAAATAACATATAATCGTGAAGATGTTTATAATCGCAATGGTTATGCTGCTTATAATGCTTCTACAGAAAATAATTTGTCTGTGCAATTGATAGAAAGCAAAAAATAATTTCTTAAGTTTTTTATATGAACGAAGAAAAGATTCATAATGATGAATTATATTTGCCTTTTGATGAATCAATTGTTGAAGAACAAACAAAGTGTTTAGAAAAATTATATGATTATAATGCAATCAGCCCTTTAGAAAAAAGTAAACATGAATATTTATTGAAAAATATGTTTGCTGAAATTGGTGAAGGGTGTTATATATAGAACTTCCATTTCATGCGAATTGGGGGGGAGAAATGTTCATTTTGAAAAAAAGTCTATGCTAATTTAAATTTGACATTAGTTGATGATACTTCTATTTATGTAGGTGATTATACTCTATTTGGACCTAATGTTACTTTAGCTACTGCTGGTCATCATGTTTTGCCTGAGTTAAGAAAACAGGGATATCAATTTAATGTTCCTATTTATATAGGAAAAAATTGTTGGCTTGGTGCAGGAGTTATTGTTTTACCTAGGATAAAAATAGGAGACAATGCGGTTGTTGTCGCTGGCAGTGTTGCTACTAAAGATTTGCCTGATAATGTTGTTGCTGTAGGTAATCCTTGCAATATTTTAAGAAAAGTCAACGAACACGATAAAGATTTTATTTTAAAAATAAAAAGATATATTTGGCTTAATATTTATGTCAAAGGTAGTGCACTGAGAAATTGGGTGTATTAGATTACTATAATATATTTTATAGTAAGCGAGGCAAGCGGGCTTGCACAAAAAAGAGGAGGACTTGACGGTCTTCCTTTTTTAACTAGGAAATATTTTATATAAAATTTTTGTCAAGGAAAATTACATTTTTATCAGTTATATTACTTTTGAAAAAATGGGAAAATATATTATAATATACCAAGTAGGTAATTATGAAAAAAGGTATTAATCACAATGGTATAGATGGTCAATATACGCCAATGATAATGCAGTATATTGAAATTAAGAAAAAACATCCTGAAATTTTAATTTTTTTCCGCTTAGGCGATTTTTATGAATTGTTTTTTGATGATGCAAATGTTGCATCAAGAGAATTGCAATTGTTTTTGACATCAAAAGCTGCGGGAAATGGACAAAAAATACCGATGTGTGGTATTCCTCACCACGCATATTTAACATATGTCAATAAGCTTGTAGATAAAGGATATAAAATTGGTATTGTCGAACAGATGGAAGATCCTAAGTCGACAAAAAATTTAGTTAAAAGAGATGTAATTCAAATTATTTCTCCCGGTGCTAATTTGGAAATTAAGGATGATGATAATAATTTTATCGGAGCTATTAGTGAAGATGAATTCAATTATATTTTAGCCTATGTTGATTTAACTACTGGTGAACAATATGTTGTTAATCTAAAAAAAGATTATCGTGTTGTATTAGCTACTATTTCTAATTTAGAAATAAAAGAAATCGTTGTTGGAACATCTTTTGATGCTAATTTAATTACATATTTAAAAGACAATCTTCATGTTGTTTTTTCTTATAACAATGATGATGAAACTTCTATTGAAATGGAAGCTTTATTTAAATATTTAAAAGATCCTAGACAGATGCGTTGTGTTGCTCGCTTATATAATTATCTTGTTGATACACAGAAAAGAAGTTTAGATTATTTTCAACCGGTTATAAATAGATTGAGCACAAAGATTTTAGGCCTTGATCATTCTTCAAGAACCAATTTGGAATTGGTAAAAAATTTAAAAGGCGAAGGAAGTTATGGAACTTTATATTGGCTTTTAAATAAAACTTCAACTTCAATGGGGGCTCGTCTTTTAAAAAGTGAAATTGAGGAACCTTCTTCAGATATTTTAGAAATTAATAAACGTCTTGACAGAGTAGAAGCTTTGATTACTAATTTTATGGTGAGAAGTGATTTAAAAAAATCTTTAGAATCAATTTATGATTTGGATCGGTTGATTGGTCGTGTCGGTTTTAATTCTTGTTCCGGTCGTGAAATGTTGCAATTAAAAAAATCATTGCAAATGGTTCCGGGTATTAAAGAACTGCTCTCAAAGTTACCGGAAGAATGCTTTAAAGAAATTGTTGATGGACTTGGTGATTTTAATGAATTAACAGACACATTAGAAAGAGCAATTTCTATAGATTGTCCATTGACAATTACTGAAGGTGGAATATTTAATAAAGGTTACAATTCTCAACTAGATGAACTTATAGAAATATCTACTCATGGTAAAAATTGGCTTTTGGATATTGAACAAAAAGAAAAAGAAAAAACTGGAATAAAGAATTTAAAGATTGGCTATAATCGTGTTTTTGGTTACTATATAGAAATATCTAATTCCTTTTTAAATCAAATTGATCCTTCTTGGGGATATATAAGAAAGCAAACTTTGACAACAGGTGAAAGATTTATTACTGAAGATTTAAAAAATGCGGAAAGTAAACTTTTAACTGCCCAAGAACAAAGAATTTCTTTGGAAAATAAGTTGTTCCATGAATTAAGAGATTATGTAGCTGGTTTCACTTCTCAGATTCAAGCGTTAGGAAAAGCTATTTCTAAATTGGATGTTTCTTGTGCTTTGGCTATTGTTTCTTCTGAAGGAAATTATGTTCGACCTACTTTCAATGAACAAAAAATTATCGATGTAAAAGAGGCCAGACACCCAGTTATTGAAAAAGTAATGCCGGAAAAAGAATTTGTTTCCAATGATTATTATATGGACCAAGATACAGAAGTTTTAATTATTACTGGTCCAAATATGGGCGGTAAATCAACATATATGCGAGAATTTGCATTGCTTGTTATAATGGCACAAATTGGTTGTTTTGTTGCAGCTAAAGAAGCTAATCTCTATCTTTTTGATAATATTTTTACTAGAATTGGTGCTAGTGATGATCTTATCAAAGGACAATCAACATTTATGGTTGAAATGTCAGAAGTTAATAATGCTTTGAAAAACGCTACTGAAAATAGTTTGATTTTGTTTGATGAAATTGGCCGTGGAACTGCAACTTATGATGGAATGGCTTTGGCACAAGCAATTTTGGAATATTTAGTAACTCATATTCATGCTAAAACCTTCTTCTCAACCCACTATCATGAAATAACTTCTTTAGCCAGTGATATTAAACATGTAAAAAATATTCATGTTGCTATCAGTGAAAAAAATGGAGAGATAACATTTTTATATAAGATCAAAGATGGTCCAATGGAAAAATCTTATGGTATCAATGTTGCACAACTTGCTAATTTGCCAGAAGAGCTGATAAATCGAAGCAAGACAATTTTAAATGCTCTTGAAGAAAAGAAAATAGATTATGATAGTGTCAAAGTTTCTATCGATTCTAAAAAAGAAGAAAAAGATGACATTATTCGCAAAGAAATTGAGAAAATCAATCCTTTAAATCTATCACCATTAGAAGCTTTAAATGTTCTTTTTGAATTGAAGAAAAAGGCGGAAATTAAATGAGCAAGATTAATTTAATGAATGCGGAACTAGCTAATAGAATTGCAGCTGGTGAAGTTATTGATCGTCCTGCTTCGGTTGTAAAAGAATTGGTTGAAAATTCTATCGATGCTAAAAGTAAAAGAATTCAAATAAGTATATCAGAAGCTGGGAAAAAGGAAATTCGTGTTGCTGATGATGGAACAGGAATGGATAGAGTAGATGCTGAATTATGCTTTTTGCGACACGCTTCTAGTAAATTAAAATCAATATATGACTTAAGACGTATAACAACGATGGGTTTTAGAGGAGAAGCTCTTCCGTCTATCGCTTCTATTTCTAATGTTGAAATGACAACTTATGATGGTGGAAATGCTCCTGGTACAAAAGTAACTATTGTTCCAGGTAGTGAACCTATTATTGAAGATAGCCTTCAGAGAAAAGGAACTATTTTTACAGTTCGCAATTTATTTTTTAATACTCCCGCTCGTTTAAAGTATTTAAAATCTGATATGACAGAAAATGCTGCTATAACAGAAATAGTTGAACAAATATCTTTAGGTTATCCAGAAATATCTTTTTCTTTAACTATTGATGGACGCGAAGTTTTAAAAACATCGGGACATGGTAATTTATTGGAAGCCATAAGTGAAGTTTATGGCATTGAAAGTGCTAAGAAGATGATATCCATTGAAGGTGAAAATGGATTCTTTAAGATAATAGGATTTATCTGTGAACCTTCAGTTTCTTATGCTAATCGTTATCATCAATTATCTTTCATCAACAAAAGACCGGTAACGATAATAAAAGCAAATGCCGCATTTAATGCTGCTTATAAGGATTATTTACCACCTAACCGTTATCCGTTTACTATTTTATTTGTTGAAGTAGATTACTCTTTAATTGATATCAATGTTCATCCTTCCAAAAAAGAAGTTAGAATTTCTCATGAAGAAAAATTAGCTTCTTTAATTGAAGATACAGCTAAAAAAGCTCTTTTTAAAACTAGACCAGAATATGCAACACCTGTTTTTAAAAAAGTTGTTGAAGTTCAAATTCCTTCAGCGTCAAAAAATGTAGATAATAAACCGCAGCAGATGTCATTAAATGATGTTTTAAAAGAAAATAGTAATATAGAAATACTTCAGCATGTTGAAGAAATTAATTCAAAAAAAGAAGAAATACCATCATTAATTTTAAATGATATTGAAAAGAACGAAGCTGTTGAAGAAAAAGTTGAAACAGATTTTTTTCCTGAAAAAGAAGAAATAAATGTTGAAAAATCTTTTGAAGAAATTATCAATGAACCTAAAACTACTTTGCCAGAATTATTTCCAATTGGACAAGTTTTGAAAACTTATATTGTCTGTGATGGTGAAGATGGAATGTATTTGATAGATCAACATGCTGCGGCTGAAAGAATAAATTATGAAAAAGCTGTAAGGCAATTTAATTCCTTAGCAGTAGAAACAACAATCCCTTTAATGCCATTGATTGTTGAACTTCCTTCATCTTTGATGTTAAGGTATGATAGGAAACATCAGGAAATGTTAAAAAGCAGTGGCTTTATAACCGAAGAATTCACTACCTCTTCTTTAAGAGTTGAAGAATTCCCAACAGTTTTAAAAGATGATGAAGATGGTGTAAGAGATATTATTATTTCTGTTTTAAAAGATGAAAAAATGGAACTAAGTGAACTGAAACATTTAGCTATTGCCACTGTTGCTTGTAAAGCTTCTATTAAAGCTAATATGTTCTTAACTTTGGAAAATATGAAAACATTGATTCAAGAATTGAATAAATGCCATAATCCAGCTAATTGCCCACATGGAAGACCGACAGTTATAAAATTGAGTAAATACGAAATAGAAAAGTTATTTAAGAGGACAGGATTTTGATATACGTAATTTTAGGAACAACCGCATCTGGAAAAACTGATTTAGCGATTAGATTAGCTAAAGAATTTTCAATGCCACTAATTTCTTGTGATGCTTATCAGGTTTATAAAGAATTTGAATTAGGAACAGCTTGCCCACGTGATGAGGAACTTGAGGGAATTGATCATCATTTTTTTAAAGATTATTCAATAGATGATCCAATCGATGTAAAAAAATATCAAAAAGAAGTTCGAAAATTACTTGATGAGTATTTAGAAAAAGGTCAAGATGTTATCTTAAGTGGTGGAACATTTTTATATGTTCGTGCAGCTTTATTTTCCTATGAATTTCCTGATGAAGAAGAAAATAATACGTACGATTCTTATTCAGATGAAGAACTTTATGAAATGTTAAAAAATAAAGATCCAGAATTAGCTGCAACCTTACATCCTAATAATTCCCGAAGAGTAAAAAGAGCTTTAATAAATTTAGATAATAATAAAAAAGCAAATAAAGATGATTTGAAATTGCTTTATCCGGCAAGATTTTTTGCTATAGATAAATCTATAGAAGAAGTTAATCAAAATATAGTTTTAAGATGCGATAAAATGTTTGAACAAGGACTTATAGAAGAAGTAAAAAAGATTGTTGTAACTCATAAAGATTTAACAACAGCTTTTATGGCTATAGGATATAAAGAAGTTCTTAATGGATTACAGGAGAATAAAACTATTGAAGAAATTAAACAAGATGTTATCGTTCATACAAGACAATATGCAAAAAGACAGAGAACTTTTTTAAGGCATCAATTCAAAAATCTTATTCAATTAAAAAGTGAAGAAATTTATAAACTTATTTCTTTAGATCAAAAGAAAAAGACAAGGACAATAGCTTCTTTAGGAAAAGCGAATTATTCAAAGATAGAAAATAAAAAAGTATTGGTTTGTGGCTTAGGAGGAGTAGGAGCTATTGTTGTTTCTTCGTTGGCACGAATAGGAGTTAAAAATATTGCTTTTTTAGATAAAGATGTTGTCGAAGAATCAAATTTAAATAGACAAATGCTATATGATATCGAGGATATTTCCAAAAGCAAAGTAGATGTTGCCGAACAAAAGTTAAAAGAAATTGATCCTCTTATTCAAATAAAAAAATATCCTCTTCTTTTAAATGAAGATAATGTTAAAAATCTAGGTCATTTTGATTTTATTTTTGATTGCATTGATGATGTTAAAGCTAAAGTTGCACTAGTTAAATATGCTCTTGAAAATAATATAGATATAATAATGTGCACAGGAACAGCAAGAAAAAAAGATTCAACAATGATAAAAATGGGGTATTTAAAAGACACAGGAGAACCATTAGCTAGAGCATGCAAAAGAAAACTTGTTGAACAAGGAATAGATATTGATAAAATAAAAGTAATATATTCAAATGAACCTGCTTTGAAGAAAACTAAAGAAATTTTGCCTTCTCTTCCTACTGTTCCAAATGCAGCAGGATTAAGCATGGTTACTTATTTTATAAAGACTATAATCTCTTGATTATTAATAAATTTTAATTGTTAATATATTAGTCAATATAGAAAATATATTGGCTTTTTTAAATGTGTATTAAATTATATTTTTATAGATATACATACTAATAATTGCTATGTTATTTAATAAAATTGCAAGAACTTGCAAAAATTTTAGCTGGAGGATCCTTATGATAAAAAGAGAAGAATATTTAAAAAAATAATAGATAGAATGAATAATGGTATGATCAAAATAATTACCGGAATTAGAAGATGTGGTAAATCTTATTTTCTGTTTGAAATTTTTTATAATTATTTAATTGAAAATGGAGTTGATGATTCTCATATCATTACTTTGCAATTAGATGATAGAATTAATTTGAAATATAGAGATCCTGATGTTCTATGTGAATATATACACAGCAAAATAATTGATAATAAAATTATTATATTTTGTTAGATGAAGTTCAATTTGTTAAAAATTTTGAAGATGCATGGAACGAATATTCTATGTATGGTGGAAAGCCTTATTTATTGATGTGTAAATCTGATGAACAAAAAATAAATTATTTAAATAGTTTATTTAATGAGACTTCCATAAAAGATATTATTGAAAGAAATAATATTAAAAATATAGATGTTTTAGAAGATATATTAAATATTATTTCATCTAGCGTAGGTTCATTAACTAATCCTAACAAATTATCCGACGCTTTTAAATTAATGAAAAAACAAAATATAGCTCTTAACACGATTAAACAATATTTAGATTATTGTATTGATTCTTTTTTGATTAGAAAAGCTTATAGATATGATGTTAAAGGAAAAAATTATATCGAAACTCCTTTAAAATATTATTTTTCTGATATAGGCCTTAGAAATGCTAGACTTGGCTTTAGACAATAAGAAGAAAACTATATAATGGAAAATATCATTTATAATGAATTAATTATCCGTGGATTTAATGTGGATGTTGGTGTTGTTACTACAAACGAAAAGAATGAAAACAATAACTATGTTAGAAAGCAATTAGAAGTAGATTTTATTTGCAATTTAGGATATGAAAGATATTATATACAATCAGCTTTAAATATAGATAGTATAGAAAAAAGAGAACAAGAAGAAAAATCGTTAATAAATATTAATGATAGCTTTAAAAAAATAATAATTGTGAGAAATAATATAAAAAAATGGAAAGACGATAAAGGCGTTCTTTTTTTAGGATTAAAAGATTTTTTAACAAATCCAGATTCAATAAAAGATTAATAATTATTAATTTAATATTCTTTTCAATATTTCTGAAATTTATTAATGATTAATATACTTTGCTTTTTACAATTTTGATATTAAATAATTGTCGGTTTTTGTTGAAGTTTTTTTTTTTTTT
>FR893361.1:13675-25651 GCA_000433315.1 Firmicutes bacterium CAG:345
TTGTTGAAGTTTTTTTTTGTTTTTGATATAAATGTATTGAAAAAGGCAAAACTATCGTAAGATAGCGACGCAAAACTATAGGGTCCTAAAAAAAGGACAGCCAGTTACCATATTGATTATATTTTTATTCGACTTAGTTTGTATGTAAAAAAATAACCTCACGAAAGAAGTAAATGATGAAAAAAATTAAACTTATAGGTTCAATTGCTACATTATCATTAACTGTTGTAACTGTTATAACAGCTTCTTTTGCGTGGTTTGAAGCAAAAAAATATGATAAAGATAGTGGTGCTGATGGACAAATAGGATTAAGAAGTTATTTCTATCAAGGAAGTGGTACTAAAGATGATCCCTATGAAATAGTTATTCCACAACATCTATACAATCTTTCTAGACTTCAAAATTTTGGCTTAATAAAAGATAATAGTTATTTTAGAATAGGACATGATTTTGGAAATGGATATCAATGTTTGGAAACAAAAGATGGTGTTGTTCAAACAGATAGCAAAGTTAATTATCTAGATATGAAATATTTAAGTGATAAAGTATCTTTTATGTCTATAGGTAGTGAAGCTACTCCATTTTCTGGTACTTTTGAAGGAAATAATATACCAGTTTTAAACTTAACAGTTAACTCTTCTTTGGAAGATATGGGATTTTTTGGATATTGTGATTCTGATTCTAATATAAAAGATGTGATCTTAAGTAAATATACACTTAATTGTGTTGGATATAGTAAAACAGTTAAAAATATTGATGATTTATATACTATTGCCGTTGATAATGCTATGACTAAAAATACTGTCTTTGAAAAGGCAGATTTGATTTATTATGATTATCAAAAAAATGTAACAAAATTTAGAGAAGAAAAAATTAATGTCGGAAAAACTTTTAGTGATATTGAAAATAGCACAACAATTGATGAGGCAAAATATAGTCAGAGTTATTTTGAGCCTTATTTTGATACTAGTGACGATAGATTTGAATATAGTATCAAGGTTAGTAATGGAGCTCTGAAAGTTTTAGAAGATTATGATTCCAAAACTAAAAAAATAAGAGTTGATTTAGACTTTTTAAATGAAAACAATGATTTTGCCACAAAAAATTGCGAAATTGATACGCGCATCAGTTTAGTGGCTTCCACAACTTATGATAATAGACAATATTCTAGAGTAATTCAGTCATATCTAGTAAAAATATATTCAAATAGAAATAATTCTACAGGGGAATCTAAAGGTTATACAATGTCTGTATTTACTGATTATGTAGATTCTAAAGAAAATAGCAGTAATTATACTAATTATTTTCATGGAAATAATATTGGTTTTTTGGCTGGTCATGTTGATGGAACTATGACTAATAGTTATGTATATGATTCAATGATTAATTTGAATCAAGGCGATAGTAACGAATTTACGAAAGTTGAAACAGAAACAGAAATTGGTTTAGTCGGTGAAATTGGTGTTAATGTTACTAACAATTTATCCCCAGAATATGGTTCTGTAGAAAATGGTGAAATTGGTGTTATTAATTTTTCTGGCATTTACTCTTCTATTCGTAGTGATTTTCCTACTAATATTAAACAAACAAGTATTAAGAAATCTGATACAACTGGTACAAGTAGATATTATGTTGATTATACAAATTATCTTAACCAAAATACTTATCAACTTTATGCTGAATATTTAAGAACAACTTCAGCTAGTGCTCCAACCTATATTACTAGATCAGGCCTAAATAGCGAAGGTAGCTTTACTCCAGCAAGTGGATCGGCTGCTAACTCTGTCGATTTCTTTGGTCAAAAGTTAATTGAAGATACGGCAACTACTGATAGAGGATTAGGTATTTTTAAAGTTGCAACTTCTAATGATCGTTCTAACTTTGATTCTACAACTTATAACAAAGATACGTACTTTATTAATGGCTTAGGAACTTCAAGTATCACAAATGGAACGGCTAAAACTGAAATTTATTATACCACCGCTGAAAATGATGCTAAAGATGGAATAACTAATCCAACATCTTGGTATCCTTCAAATGGTGTTCACCCAGGTGGTGGGGATTATAACTTTGTCGAAAACATGTCTACTATTCCTGATTATGCTGACTCAAGTACTTTCACAAGTAAATATGAACAAAGATCTAACTATGTATTTAAGTTAAACTTTGGTAATGACTATTCCAAAGTAGGTAATAATTCTTATTTCTATAATACTGATAGTAAGTTGCTGCAAGAGTATTTCAAATATAAGTTAATTGATAAGTATGGACAATCCATTGAACCAGGTAATAATAGATTTGGTCTTATGATTAGAGAAAGTGACTACACTCAACTTTCTTCGCTTTCTTCATACTTAACTATTAGTTCTGATAAGTCGATTACAACTGTTAACGGACAACAATATCCAGCTAACTCTATTTTGTTTGAAATTAGTAATAGTAATGGAGCTAACATCAGTGTTATTGCAAGCAGTAATATTGATAATGGATATGTTTCTATTTATGGTTATGATTATGATAGCAGTGGTAATTTAAAGTACTTAAATGCTAATGGAAATTTAGATAATACAGCTGTACCTTTATACACAATGTTTGTACCAAATGATAGCTCTGTTGATACTTTAAAATACTTTAATTACGATTCTAATACTGGAAAAACAGATACTACAGCTGTAGTTGCTAGCGATACAAATTCAAGTAATAAATTATTTGCGCATATTTTTAAAGTTCCTAAGGGTAAATACTTTATTGGTTCACCTAGTGGTTCTATTAATATTTACTATATGGCTGTTCAAGGTCAAACATCTGGTACTATCGATGAAATTAACATTGCTCAAGGTATTAATAGAGTTGCTGGTATCGATTTCTTATTGTGCGACCCAACGGGTGACTTAAAAAAGTATGCTAAGCTTACATATTCAGCCAAGTTTAATACAAATCCAGGTACTTTAAGAGTTTATTCCAAAGATGAAGTACATTTATATATCAGTTTAACTGTTAATGATAGTGAAGTATTAACATTTTTAAATTACACTATGGTATGGAATCAAGGATCAGCTTCTTTCTATCTTAATGGAACTGAGCATACGGATAAGACTTATACTTATCCAGAAGTATAGGAGGTAAATGAAATGAACAAAATAAAAAAAATATTAACAGTTGTTTTAGTTTTTATAACTTGTTTAATTTCTTTAGCTTCTGTTGTTAAAAATACATACGCTTCTAATATAGAGAATAATGTTAGTTCTTCGTATAGCTATAGTAATGCTGTAGTTGAAGATAATGGTGTAAGTTATACTTTATATTATACCAATGAAAATAAGAAAGAAGCTGCTATTTCCTATAATAGTGGTGGTGAGAATACTGTCATTAATGTTCCAGAAGCTTTTACTAGTGTAAACGCTACTGGTGGTACTTTAACAACTATAATTACAGCTATATACGAATCTGGTTTTGCTAATTGTACAGCAACTAAAATTAATTTACCTAACACTATTAAGCAAATTGGCAAACAAGCTTTCTTATCTTGTACGAATTTAGTTACTTTTGCAATTCCATATCAAGTCAAAGTTATTGATGTTGCAACTTTTATGAATTGTACAGCTTTAACTGACATTTCTTATATGAATGAAAATGGTGATTCTACTAAGATAAACAATACTATAACAGCTATTAATGAAAATGCTTTTACAGGTTGCCGTAGACTTTCATCATTTACTATGCCTAATACCTTAACTTATATAGGTAGAAGTGCTTTTAAAGGATGTGTTTATTTAACACGTGTTATTTTACCAAGTGCTTCTAGCGAATTAGAAGTTGATGACTATGCTTTTGCTAATTGCAACTTGATGATTATGGCTTATGTTCCAAATAATATTAAGAGATTTGGGGAATATGTTTTTAACGGAAATGTTAGATTAACAATTTATTTGTCACGCTCTACTAATCCTTCAACTAAAGATGGATATACTAGTTCGTGGAACAAAACTTATGTGTCTACAGGTAGCAATAGTTACATACCTTATAAATTAAACTATGGTCGTGTTGATTTAACTCCAACCAATAACTTTATTTATAGTATTGCAACAAAACCTATCATGGATAACTTTGAAGTTTATACTCTAGATGCTAATAAAGATAATAGTGAATATGCTGTTTTAGTTTCTTATTTAGGATCTATGGATTCAAGTGAAGATGAAGTTAATGATGGAGTATTAACTATTCCTGAATATGTTGTTGATTTTGAAGGTAATAAATATCCTGTTAAAGTTATTGAGGAAGGTTGTTTTAGTGCGACAGCAACTAATAAAACTGGTACTGATTTAAAGAAAGTATCTTTACCAGAACAATTAGTTAAAATTGGTCGTAAAGCTTTCTTTGAAACTGTTAATTTAGCTGATATCGATTTTTCACGTTGCACTCAACTTAAAGAGATTTCAACTGATGCTTTTAAAACAAATACAAAGGGTAATTTTGCTCTCACTTCTTTAAATTTCCCAGCGTCATTAGAAATTATAGATGGTTGGGCTTTTGAAAATTTAAAAGCAGTTAAGAGTATTACATTTAATGCTGATAGCAATGGTGTATATCATCTAAAAGCAATAGGTAATAGTGCATTTAATAATGTTGGATATAATTGCAAAGGAACATTTAATTTAGTATTGCCGCCATCATTAGATGATGAATTTTATAATAGAAATATTTATAATAGAACAGCAGATCAAAATGCATATGGATTCTATTGTGGTAAAGCTATAGAAAGAAGTGCTTTTTCTAATTGCAAAGCTATAAAATCAATTACTTTAAATGAATCTCAAAGTGATGTAACATCTATATCTATTGGTTGTTCTGCTTTTTATAAATGTGATAGCATAGTAACGGTTAATTTAAATTCTAATAAGTTTTATAGAATATATGCAAATGCATTTTATGATGATTGGAGTATAAAACAAATTTATATAAATACTACGTATCTCGAGCAAAAAGGTGAGGAAAATGCTTGGGGTAAAAATATTTATAACTCTGGGTCATCATCAGTTTTTGGTAACAACTCATATGCAACAGTATATCTTTCTGGATACTATCCAAAGTCTAGTACTAATAATGAGCCTCCGTATTATACGTGGGATTCAGAAATTGCTGGTGCAAACTATTCCGAAAACTCATTTACAACAACGTCGTTAAGAAGAGCTACATTGCCTGTTTATACTAATGTAGGAAAAACTGTTAATGGTAAGACTGGTATGGAAAGAGTCAAAACATATTCTAATCAATATGATTATTTAGAATATTCAGATCATATAGTAATAACAAATGCAATAGAAAAACTACAAAGAGCTGTAATTAACATTCCTGCAACAATTAATGATTTGCCAGTAACTGAAATTGGCCCAAGTGCTTTTGGTGGTTATCGTTATGTAAATTACATATTATATGATGAAAATACAAAGTTAAAAAAAATAGGCGATTATGCTTTCTTCTGCAGATGGGATGATTATAATGATTCATCATTTAATAGATCTATTTATTGCTTTATGCCTGCAACATCTACAACATATAAAACTGATCGTGCGTGTATTATTCCAGGAACAATAACTTCTATAGGTGAATATGCATTTATGAACAATTACTTTAATTCAGTTTCAATTCCATCAACAACTACATATATAGGGACTAATGCTTTTAACTCTAATGCAAAGCGTAATCTTAATAATGGTATAATGTCAACTTTATCATCTATTTCAGTTAATGGAAACAGTGCTTATTTTGCATCAGATGGTGATAATTTATATTCAAAAAATTATGATTTTTTATTCTATCATGCCAAAGGTGCAGCAAATAAAGATGTAGTTTTAAATGCAAATACAAAAACAATAGGTTTTGAAGCTTTTAATGGTTCTGATATAACATCGGTTACTATTAATAGTTCGTTACAAACTATTAATAGTTATGCCTTTAATAGAAACCCAAAACTGACAAGTGTTAAAGGTGACTTAAGTGGCTTGAAGTATATAAATTACGCATATGCTGAAAATACAACTTCTACTGGTTTGGGTCAAAAACCATATAATGGTAATTTCGATACAGCTTTATATTCATATGGTGCATTTGAAAATTGTTCTGCATTAACCAGTATTAATTTAAAAAGTGCAACTTCATTAGTTGGTATTGGAAATAGAGCCTTTGTTGGATGTAGTAATTTGAATGATTATACGGGTGGTAACCAAATAGAAGTTTATACATATGACGGAACAACATTAGTTTTAAAAGAAACAATAAGTAATGGTGTTTTAGATTTACGATGTGATAATGGTGGTTCTAAATCAACTGGAAATTTAGTTTCTATTGGAGTAAGTGCATTTGCACAAAATGCAAAAATAAGAAATATTATTCTTCCAAATAGTATAAAAACAATTGGTGATGAAGCTTTCTTAACAAATAACTTAGGAACAATTTATTGCGAATGGAAGACTGGTAGTAATACAGCTGGAACTGGTTCTATTGGAAGTAAAGCATTTAACTATAATTCAAATAGTGTTCACACATTAGTTTACTTTGTTAATAGTAGAACTGATGTTGATAGTACAAACAATAATATCAACTATTGGACTTATTATATTAACGATGATAAGACAGTAGATAGAAATAAAATTGTTACTTTTGGTACTAATGGTGATGTTGCTAAGGCATATATAGCTAAGTTGTCTTAATAATTAGTTTAATTTTAAAGGTATTTATAGATTTATAAGTACCTTTTTTATATATTAAAAATTCGTATATTTATTTTTGTTGACAACTATAATCTTAAATATATAACAGTTAGTTGCATTTAACTGATTTATTAAGAGTCTTTATATCATTATTATAAAGTTACAAAAATTTATGTTGTTGGTGAAATCAAATACAAGGTTTTAGATGAAGTATCTTTAAAACTAATAGAAAAAGGTAATTTGTCGCTATCTTAGAGTCTTTTGATGCAGATAAATAAACATTATTAAATATATTAGGAGGCTTTGATAATCCTACTAGTGAAAAGATAGTTGTCTATGGAAATGATATATCTAAATATAAAGAAAATGAATTAACTGAATATAGAGCTACAAAGGTTGGATTTATTTTTTGGCCTATAACTTAAATAGCTTTTTATTTGCTGATAAATGGATTTCTTTTATATAGTATTTTTAAATAATTAGGACTATCATGTCCTGAATATAAAATTGTTTCTGGTGGAAAATTTAATTGTTTGAATTTTGTTAATGATTTCATTAATTCTTTTTCATTTCCACCTTTTAAATCGCATCTTCCAACGCTATATCCGATGATAAAATCTCCGGCAAATATGGCATTATCTTTTGGAAAATAGTAGGCTAAGCTTCCTGGAGTATGGCCTGGGAAAAGAAAGGTTTCAAATTCAAAAGTTGATATTTTTTGTTTTCCAGTATTTAAGAAATTTAGATTACCTTTATACGAACAAGAATAGCCATATATTTCATATCCACAATTATAGTCATCATTTTTTAAATATATTTCTTCATTTTTATGGCAGTAAACAGGAACATTATAATAAGTGAGATATTTTGTTAATCCTCTTATATGATCTGCGTGACCATGTGTTAAAAGAATTGCAACTAGTTTTCCATTATTATTTATTTCTTCGATTATTTTTTCATCGAAAAAGCCAGGGTCAATTAAAATTATTTCATTATTATTGATTAATAGATATAAGTTTGAAGAAAAATCTTCATGTGATGTATAAGCTTTTATTTCCATAATTTTAAAAAAGGATTTGGAATTTCCAAATCCTATCCGATAATTTTTGCAATTTCAGCATGGAACTTTTCTGGTAAAGAATGAACTTCTTCTCTATTTGTTCCACGGCATTCATAATAGAATTTAATTTTTGGTTCGGTTCCTGATGGACGAACTGCAAAGAAGCAACCATCTTCCATATGGAGAATTAAAACATTTTCAACAGGAAGAGTATTCATAATTTCTTTTTCAGTTGGATTAGAAGGATCATAGGAATATTGATTTTTGAAATCTTCTACTTTTATAATCTTTCTTCCTAATAAAGAAGTTGGCATATGTTTTCTTAAAACATCTAATTTGCTTCCAGCTGCTGATGCTTCAGATGAATTGAAATATAGTTCAATATTTTTGTTGAATGTATAGCCAAATTCGTCATAGATTTTATCCATAACTTGATCAAGACGAAGTCCTTTTAAATAATAATGATTAATCATTTCGGAGATAATGGCTAAAGATTCAATGGAATTTTTATCTCGGCAAATGTCGCGGACTATATAACCATAGCTTTCTTCGTAAGCGAATTGAAAACGTTTTGGATCGTCTGTAGAAATTTCTTCCATCTTTCCTGCTAAGTATTTGAAACCAGTTAATACTTTAATGGTATTAACACCAAAACTTTTAGCTATTCTGGATCCTAAAGAAGCGGTAACAATACTTTGAATTATTACTGGGTTATCCGAAGGAATTAAATTTCTTTTCTTTCTTTCATTTAATATATATTGAATTAATGCTGCACCTGTTTGATTACCAGTTTGTAAAACATATTCACCATTAGAAGAAAGATATCCAATGCCACATCTATCTGCATCAGGATCGGTTGATACTATTAAATCAGCTCCAACTTTTTTTGCTAATTCAATTGCCTTGATATAAGCTTCAGGTTTTTCAGGGTTAGGTGATTGAGTGGCTCCGAAATCTGGATCAGGAACCATTTGTTCTTCAACAGGATAAACATCATATCCTAATTCTTTCAATATTCTAACTCCTAAAACAGCTGAGCAACCATGTTGAGGAGTGAATACTACTTTGATTTTCTTTTCTTCTTGAGGGTTTAAACAAACTTTTTTGCAATCGTTGATGAAACAATCATCGACATCATGATTAGCAATACTATTAGTTCCTTTATTTTCAACAATATGTTCATTATATGGTGGAAGAATATTGTTATCATCAATTAATTTGGTAACTTCCATAGAGTTGTCAGTAGAAAGTTGACATCCATTATTGTCATATACTTTATAGCCATTATATTCTTTAGGATTGTGGCTAGCAGTAATCATAACACCACCCTGGGCTTTAAAGAATTTAATAGCATAAGAAAGAAGAGGTGTTGGGCGTAAAGAATCAAAAACAATGGTATTGATACCCATGTTGTTTAAAGTCTGAGCGACAATATTAGTAAATTCATCATGCATATGTCTATTATCATGGGCGATGACTACAATAGGTTTTTCCATATATGAATAATGTTTTTTTATAAATAATCCATATCCAATAGTAGCTCTTTTAACAGTTAAAACATTCATTGAGTTTGGGCCTGGAGCAATTATTCCTCTTAATCCAGCAGTTCCAAATTGCATTTCTTGGAAGAAAGCATTCTTTAATGCTGTCTCATCCATTTTCTTTATTTCATTTTTGAGCTCTTGGGGAACTTCATCATTAGTTAACCAAGCTTTAATATTTTCGTTTATATCCATATTAAATTTCTCCTGCGTCTATTATAATGAGTGAGTTTAAAATAAACAATTCTAACAAATTAAAAAAATTAAAAATTCTTGCTATAATATTAATGTAAAAAAGTGAGGTTTTAGAATGAATATTAAAGATTTTCAAATCAAAGATTATAGTGGAGTTCCAGCTGTTGCTTTAGAGACAACGATTATTTCTCATGGCATGCCTTATCCTCAAAATGTTGAAACTGCTTTAGCTGTTGAGGAAGAAATTAGAAAAGCAGGAGCTGTTCCAGTAACTATTGGAATTTTAGATGGAAAAATTCGCGTTGGAATGACAGAAGATGAAATTCGTGAATTCGGTCTTCGTCACGATATAATGAAATGTTCAAGACGTGATTTAGCTTATTGCATAGCTAATAAAAAAAGTGGAGCAACAACTGTTGCTGCAACGATGATGCTAGCAAAATTAGCAGGTATTAAAGTATTTGCAACAGGAGGAATAGGTGGAGTTCATCGTGGTGCTCAAGAAACAATGGATATTTCAGCAGACTTAGATGAATTTGCTAAAACTCCAGTAAATGTTGTTTGTGCCGGACCGAAAGCAATTTTGGATATTCCACTTACTATGGAATATTTGGAAACTAAAGGTATTCCAGTAATGTCTTATAAATCAGAAACTATTCCAATGTTCTTTACTAGAGAGTCTAAATATAAAGCTCCGATGACAGTAAACAGTCCGAAAGAAATAGCAGATATAATAAAAGTTAATGAAACGCTTGGTTTCAATATGGGTTCACTTATCTGTAATCCGATTCCTGAAGAATATTCATTAGATGGAGAATATATAGAAAAAGAAATTGAAAAAGCTATCGAAGAAATGAATAAATTAGGAATAAAAGGAAAAGAAGTCACACCATTTTTACTTTCAAAAATTGTTAAATTAACTGAAGGAAAATCACTTGAAGCTAATATTGCTTTGATAAAAAATAACGCTTATTTAGCTGGCCTTATAGCTAAAGAATTATTATGAAAGCGTTGATTACTGGTGGAACATCAGGAATTGGAAAAGAGATAGCGAATATTCTTGATGAAAAAGGATATGAATTACTAATAGTAGGAAGCAGATCAAATTACGATGTATCGCAATATAAAAAAGCATCATATATTGCCTGTGATTTAGTTTGCCAAAGTGAAATAAAGAAACTGATAGAAATTATCGACAATGATAACTTTGATATATTTATAGATAATGCTGGATTTGGTGACTTTGGTTCTTTTTTAACTACAGATGATGAAAAAGAAATAAAAATGATTGATTTGAATTGTAAAGCAATGCAAATTTTATTAAAAGCGATGCTAAGAAAAATGTATGAGAAAAATTCAGGAAAAATATTGGTAACATCATCTATTGCCGCCTATGCATCAGCACCTTATATGTCTACATATTATGCTACCAAAGCTTATGAATACCGTTTAGTTCGTGGATACCAACAAGAATTAAAACTTATGAAGAGCAAAGTCAGTATATCTTTATTATGTCCAGGACCAGTTGCAACTTCTTTTGAAAAAACAGCAAATTGTGATTTTTCAATGAAACCACAATCGCCAAAATATATAGCTGCAATCGCTGTAAAAAATCTTTTGAAAAATAAAAAAGTTATTTTACCCTCTGTCAAAATAAAAATGTTAGCTTTTCTTTCTAAAATTGTTCCAGAAAATATAGTTTTAATAACTACAACTAAATCAGCGAAAAAACGAGGAAAATAAATTGAAAAAAGCTATAGTAATAGGAAATGGTGACTTATTTCAAAAACCACAAATAGAAGAAAAAGCATATATTGTTGCAGTTGATGGTGGATATAAATATATAAAACAATATCGAATAAAAACAGATTTAGTTTTAGGAGATTTTGATTCAGAAGATAAAAAAAGAGTAATTTGCAAGAATATTATTACATTACCAGTGCATAAAGATGATACAGATACATCCTATGCAATAAATTATTTAATAGAAAAAGGGTATGATGAATTTGAACTATATGGCATGCTAGGTGGAAATAGATTTGAACATTCATTAGCAAATATTCAAGTATTAGCAAAGATAGGAAAATTAGGCTTAAATGGAAAAATATATAGTTCTGATCTTTCCTATTATTTGCAAATAATCTCTGGACCAAGAAATATAGAAATAAAAAGAAAAAGTGGAACCCCTTTTTCATTATTTGCATATACTGAAAAAGTACAAGGCTTGTCGATAAAAGGAGCAGAGTATAATTTAGAACATCATGATTTGAGCAATTTAAATCCGCTTGGAATATCAAATACATTTGTTGAAAATATAGTAAATATAAGTATAGAAGCTGGATTGCTTTTAATGGTTATTTACAAATAAAAAGAAGTTATAAAAAAACAAAAAATGTAAAAACAAGAAATAAATGTAAAAATATACATTTTTTCAAAAAATACTTGAAATTTAAAAAATAAGGAAGTATAA
>FR893362.1 GCA_000433315.1 Firmicutes bacterium CAG:345
GCATTTTTTTGAAAAATAAGATTTAATATTCGCTATACATATTTATCTTTTATATATAGAAATAAATTATTTTTTTTGCTAAAATTTAAAAGAAACCACGGGAGGTTTTTATATGGCTGAAAAACAATTAACACAGCAAGAACAAGCTAGACGTGACAAATTAGCCAAATACAGAGAACTTGGCGTTGATCCATTTGGTTCTAAGTTTGTTCAAGATACAAATAGTGCAGAACTTAAAGAACGTTTTGCAAATATAAAAAAGGAAGAAGATGTTCCTCAAAATCAAAAAACATTTAAAATTACTGGAAGAATAGTTCTTCTTAGAAAAATGGGTAAAGCATCTTTCTTCCACATTCGCGACAGATATGGAGACATACAAGCTTATATCAAACAAGATAATGTTGGTGAAGAAAACTATAGTATTTTCCGTTTAGCAGATTTAGGTGATATTTGTGGACTCGAAGGAACCGCAATGGTTACTCAAACAGGCGAATTAACAATTCGCGTTGATCATTATTATCATTTAACAAAAGCTTTAAAACCATTACCTGAAAAATTTCACGGATTAACTGATGTTGAAGAGAGATATAGAAGAAGATATGTAGATCTTATTATGAACGCTGATGCACGTAAAACTGCCTTTTTGCGTCCTCTCATCGTTAAAGAAATTCGTAAATTTCTTGATGAAAGAAATTTTGTCGAAGTTGAAACTCCAGCTCTTCACCCAATTTTAGGCGGTGCTAACGCTCGTCCTTTCATCACTCATCATAATACTCTTGATAAAGATTTCTACCTTAGAATAGCAACTGAGCTTTCATTAAAAAGACTAATTGTTGGTGGAATGGAAAGAGTCTTCGAAATCGGCAAATGCTTTAGAAACGAAGGCATGGACTTAACTCATAATCCAGAATTTACTTCAATGGAGCTATATCAAGCTTACGCAAATTTAGATGATATGGTTGAATTAACAGAAACAATGTTTAGACATCTTGCTAAAACAATTCGTGGCACTTATAAAATTCACTGGATGGGATATGATGTAGATTTAGAGCCAGAATTTAAAAAAGCATCCATGTGTGAATTGATAAATGAATATTGTGGAGTTGACTTTACAAAAGTACAATCTCTTGAAGAAGCTTTAGAACTTGCTAATAAATATGATGTTCCTGTTGAAAAACATTTCTTATTTGGGCATGTCATTAATGCTTTCTTTGAAAAATTTTGTGAAGAGCATCTTGTTCAACCAACATTTGTTACTGGACATCCACTTGATATTTCTCCACTCGCTAAGAAAAATCCTCAAGACCCTCGATTCACCGAAAGATTTGAGCTCTATATTTGCAAAAAAGAAATGTGCAACGCTTTCACTGAATTGAACGATCCAATTGATCAATATCAAAGATTCCTTGCACAAGCTGAAGAAAAGAAAAAAGGAAATGATGAAGCCTGTGAAATTGACGATGACTTTGTTGAAGCTCTCGAATACGGATTACCTCCTACAGGTGGTATCGGTTATGGAATCGATCGTTTGGTAATGTTCTTAACTTCTAATGATAGTATCAGAGAAGTTATCTTATTCCCCACAATGAAACCTAATAATAAATAATCATTAAAAATTAAGGGCAGCAATGCCCTTTTTTAATTGTTAAAAATTATAATAAATTAATAATAAAAAATTGCGATAAAATTAAAAATATTTTTTACTAAAATATATTATATTTTTTTATATATAATAGTATTGCAACACAAATAATTCTATAAATTAAAGATTAATAATACTATATTTATCACAATTCACTTTTAATTTTTATTTAAAAACATTAAATTGTTTTTTATTTTCAACAATAAATTAATTGTTTCTTTTCTAGTTGAAATAATATAAATCATTTCAGGAGGAATTTTATTTTTCATCAGATTTTTCAAATTAATAATATTAATTAAACCAAGATTTAAATTTTTTTCTATTCTAAAAATATATGGCATGATTAAATATAATATATTTATTTTTTTCATTGCTTTCTTTTTCAACAAAAAATCATATTTATTTAAAATTGTTTGTAATATTTTTTTAACATTTTTTATAGACATTTCATAATTCATAAATTCATTAGAAAATACGATCCCTATATATCGATATATAGGAGAACATACTTTTTCTTCTAATTGTATTTGTTCCTTTAAAGCTTGAATCAGCCAAAATATCTCATTGCTTTTTACATTTAAGTATTCATTATAATTCATAAATTTTTGAAATAATTTCTTTTGAAAGCTTTAAATTTCCATCTTCGTTTATTTTGTTTTTCTCCCAAAAATTAGATAAAAAAGTTGTCGATATATAAATAAAATTATATTCTAATGATTTTTTATAAATTAAATCATTGAGCTCATCTAAAAAATTATTATAATAATTTTTTATTTTCGAAAACATTCCAAGACACAACTTTTTTCCTTTATATATTTCTGAAACATCTTCGTACGTTTTTTCTAAATAATAATCAAATAATGCTAATATTTTTTTATAATTGTCAATTGATTTATCACTTATATAATCAGGATAAATATCATCTATATCATAGCTAAAAATTATAAATTCGCTCTTCTTTATATATTTTTCAAAATCTTTTTTTCCAAGCGAACTATAAACTACAGGTCTTTTTTCAAAATATTGAAAAGCATTCTTATAATTACTTTTATCTTCTAAAAAAACCGGTTCAAAATAAATATTTTTTTCTTCAGATATCAATTTCATAACAGAAGAAAAGATTTCATCACCAAAGGCAACAAAATATTTATTTTCTTTAGGAAAACAAGAAGTCAACAAGAGCAAACAAAGAAATATACTTTTTTTACTCTTCATAAATATCAACTCCTATTTTTATAAATTTTTCTAAAATGTTTTCATATCCCCTTTCTATAATCTCTTTATTTTCAATTACTGTTTTTCCTTTTGCTTTTATTCCTAATAATACTGCAGCCATTCCACCTCTTAAATCAACAGCTTCAACAGTATTGCCAACAATATTTTCATTTCCTAAAACAACAATCAATTCATCTATTACATTTATATTAGCATTCAATTTTTTTAACTCTTCTAAATATTTCTTTCTGCTATGGTACACTTTATCTTCTATAAAAGCCATTCCTCTTCCAGCAGAAAATAAAGAAACTAAACATGGAATTAAGTCTGTCGATAATCCTGGATAAGGATGGGAGACATAAAAATTTTTCCCACTATATTTTTGCTCATATATTTTTACATTAGATTTATTTATTTTATACTCTATATTTCCTGAATCTAAAGCTGTAAAAAAATCTGTCATTTCTTTTATCGGACAATTTTTTACAACTATATTTTTCCCAATTAACGCTCCTAAACAGCAAAAAGTAGCTGCAGATATTCTATCAAAAGAAATTTCATATGTCTCAATTTTCTTTTTACTATATCCATAAAAATAAATGCTTCCCATTTCATCATTTATCAGCCAGCCTAATTTTTTAAGAAATTTTAAAACAGACTTTATTTCTGGTTCTTCAGCACATCCAACAATTTTAAAAGGTTTTTTAGTATTTAATCCTAGCAATATTGCATTTATAGTTGTGCCAAAACTAGGATATGGTAAATAAATTATCGGAACATAAACCTTCTCACCACTAAAAACTATTTTATCTTTTTCTAATGTATAATCAAATCCAAATGATTTTAATAGATTCAAGTGAAAATCAATCGGTCTTTTGCCAAAATTACATCCTCCAGGATAATAAAATTCAAAACTTTCATTTAATGAAACTAAAATAGGTAAATAATAAATACTAGCCCGTATACTCTTAACTAAATCACTATCTAATTTTTCATAACGCAATTTAGTTGCATCTAACAAAACATTACCTTTATCATATTTAAATTTTAAATTTAAACTTTTTCCAATCTTCAAAAAATTAAAAATATCACTGATATTAGGAACATTAGATATTATAATTTTTTTACGTAAAAAAATTGCAATTGCTAAAATTGCTAAAGCTTCATTTTTAGAGCCTTGATTTTCTATAGTTCCGAAAAGTTTCTTTCCACCATTAATCACATAGCGCATATCTATTAAAAGATATGCAAAATAAATAGTTTTATACTTTTAATAATTTAGATAAATATTTATCTGGATATGGCATCACAAGCGAAGAAATTTTAGAATTAAATAAAACTGGAATAAAAAACTTTCCTGGTTCTTTAGGCATTGCAAAATCTTTTTCAAATTCCATCGAACAAACTTGAACAAAATTGTAATCAGTATATTCATCCGGAACATTAAAAAATGATGGTTCTTCTTCTGCGGAAAATAAATTGTTATACAAAATTTTATTAAATCTATTATGTGAAATTTCTCTATTACTATATTTTTTATAAAAATTTAATAAATTATCATACGTTTCTAGCAAAATATTCTTCAAATCATTTTTTCCTTTTGAAGGAGCTATTAAAACATTTGCTCTAAATCTTTCATTATTTTCATCAAAAGTTATATAACAATATCCTAAAGTTAAAAAGCCATTAGTAAATAAATCATATCTTTTCTGTGAATTGTAATTTATAAAACGATTTAATTTCGATAAAAAATTACGTTCTTGCATAAATTTAAAGATTTCATCTTTTCCTTCATAAGCAATAACTTTCTTGTGTTTTTCTACAATTTCATCAAAATTACATTCTTCAAACATACAATAAGTTTAATAATTATTTTTATTTTTGTCTATATTTTTTCATGAAAATTTACATTATTTTTACACCAATTTTCTTGTAAAAAGCAGCTAATTTTTTTCTTAAAGTTGCTTTCTTTTAAACTCTTTATCACTATTGACCTATTTTAAATAGCAATTTTTTATACTGCTTTTTTGTTGACTACAAGTATTAGTATTAAAAAAACTTCTTTTGCTATACTAAAATTATGAACCAAAACAGCTTAAATAATTTCAAAGATCTTCCCCAAAAAACAATTCTATCAATCGACTTAAAATCATTCTATGCGTCAGTAGAATGTATAGATAGAGGCTTAGATCCTTTCTATACTCCACTTGTTGTTGCTGATAAATCACGTGGTGATGGAACAATTATTTTAGCCGTTTCTCCTTATCTTAAAACATTAAACATTCCATCAAGATTAAGAGTTTTCGAGCTACCAAAAATTGACAATTTAATATTCGCCACGCCAAGAATGCAAAGATACCTTGAAGTTTCTGCCGAAGTAGTAAAAATTTTTATGGAATTTGTCTCCTTTGAAGATATTTATGTTTATTCTATCGACGAGAGCTTTATAGATATAACTAATTATCCAAATTTAAAAAATATAGGCGCTTATAATATCGCCAAAAAAATATTTTTAAGAATTAAAGAAAAGTTAAAATTAACTGTAACAATCGGCATAGGCGAAAATATTTTTATGGCCAAAGCTTGCATGGATATCGAATCAAAGCATAGCAAAGATTTCATCGCTGAATGGAAATATGAAGATATTCCTTATAAATTATGGCCTGTATATCCTCTTAGTAAAATGTGGGGTATTGGAAAAAGATTAGAAAAAAAGCTTAATGATATCGGTATATATAAAGTTGGTGATATTGCTACTTGTACTCCAGAATATTTAAAATCTAAATTCGGCATCATCGGTGAAGAAATATATAATCATTCATTTGGCATAGATTTTGCTGATATTCATGAAAAATACACTCCTAAATCCCATTCATTAAGCGTAGGTCAAGTTCTATTTGAAGATTATGAATTCAAAAATATTCTTTTCCCTATATATGAAATGGCTGAAGAATTAACCATTAGACTTATGAATGAAAATGTTCTTGCTGGCGGAATAAGTTTAACATGTATTTATGCTTCAAGATCAGAAGGATTTTCAGAAACAATAATCTTCGGAGCTCCAACAGATGATGAAAAAGAGATCAAAAACGCATTAAAAAGTATTCTTATTAAAAAAGCAAACAAATCTTTTAAAATAAGAACCATCAATATCAATGCTATAAAGTTAACTTCTAATGAATACTACCAACCAGATTTATTCAGTAATCAAATAGATGACGAAAAGAGAAAAAATTTAGCCCAAATAATATTTAAAATTAAAAAAACATATGGAGAAGAAAAAATAACCAAACTCATTTCTGCATACGAAAAATCTAATTTTGAAAAAAGACATAATGAAATTGGAGGACATAAAAAATGATAAATGATCGTGGAATCAAAAAATTTGCTGCTTTTAAATCACTAAAGGGGCAATATGAAATATTAAATGAAGAAATTAAAAAAAATAATATGATAGAAATGCCAGAATTACAAGATGATCAAATCGAAAAAATCGCTTGTAATTTAGCATTATTAAATAGTAATAATAATCAAACTGTAGATATAAAATACTTCGATAAAGGATATGTTCAATTCTTTTTAGGTCCTATTAAAAAAATAACTAATAAATATTTAATTTTAGCGAACCAGAAATCTTCTAAAATTATATTTTCAAATATTATTAATTTAGAAATAATCGATTAATACCAGATAAAATATGTATCTTCATTCTTTTTGAAATCATCATAAAAATCCACATTTCTTTCATCATCAATTTTTTGTCTATCTAATTGAGAAAGAACATATTGTTCTTGATTTTCCTTTAATACTTCGTCTATTTGAGAACTATATGTCTCGATCAAATGACATATTTCTTCAATAATATCTTTCTCTTCTTGATAATATACACTTATATTATTATAAAGATTCTTATACTGATAAATTAAATATGTATCATCTTTCTCATATTTTAAATTAACTTTTTCTTTATTTTGAAAATCTTTGTTAGACATAAATTTACTGAGTAATATTGCAAAATTATACGCATCAAAATCAGAATAATAAATATTAGAACAATCAATATTTCCAACTTCTTCAATTTTGTTTTCAATTACATTTGTATAACTTGTCATAAATTTTAAAAATAATGGTCTCCATTCATTAAAATTATGACTTCTTATATCTTTATATTTTTTTACTAATTTTTCAAAATCATTTTTAAAACTTGTAATTTGTTTTCCATATTTTATCTTTAAAAAAGATTCCACAAGAGTATTTTTTATTGCCAATATTTTTTCATAAGAACAATTTCTATATTTCTCGATTAATTCTTCGATTTTTATTTCATCAGAAAAACAAGATAAATATGTATTTATATTTAAAATAGCTACATATTTTTCAAGAGATATTTCAAATTTTTTAGCTTCAATTCTGTATTGTTCAAAAAGATCATTATCAGATATTTTTTTACAATCATAAAATTGTGCATAAATATAATTCTTTTTTAAATAATTAGCTAGCGTTTTTCCAACACGTTTTTTTACTATAATTACATCTGAATCATTTCCATAAAAAAGAACATTTATTTTATTTGGATTATCTTTTGTTGCATTAACATTTAAATAATAAGAGTTTTTAGAGCTATCAAAAATAAATTTTATAGCTTCATCTAAATCTAATTCGCCTTTTTTATGCGTTTGACCAATAGCTATTTTTGCATCCTCATTAGCTGCTATAATATTCTCAACTTTTCCATTTGTTTTAAAACTGATTTCAAAAAAAGGATTATCATCATTTTGATTATTTCCTGAAATATAAAAAGAGGTCATAACAGGAGAATTTAATTTGATAGAAGAAGTATCGTATTCAATTTTAATTTCTCCTCCACTTACTATAAGTAAAGCAATAAGAAGACCATAATTAACAATATTGTCAATATTATCTTTTTGAAAAACTGGAAAAAGAGATTTACAAAGAGTTTTTTTAGGAGGTGTAATATTCTCTTTATAGAGTCTTTTTAAAAACTTATTTTTTTCCTCCATTGGATTAAATATTTCTTTTGCATCCTCTTTCAATACTATTTTTAAATTTCTACTGCGCATCTTTTTTTTCCTCTTCAAGCAATACTTTTTTTAATTTCTTTAATGAATTTTTATATTTCCACGTAACTGTTCCTAAAGGTAGATTTAATATTTCAGCAATTTCTCGATGTTTATATTCGCCAATAATATATAAATAAAGAATTTTATAATCTTCTTCTTTTAAAATTTTTTTAGCAAGATTCCAAGTAGAAACATCATTATCTTTTGGATCAATATATCCTAATTTATTAATAGGATCAGCATCATCCAAAGAAATTAAATCTTTTTTCTTTTTCAATCTTGCAAGAGCGATATTTCTAGAAATTTCAAAAATCCAATTTCTTACAGATGTTCCAAAGCGATATTGATCAGCTTTTTTAGCAACAATCATAAAAGTATCCTGAACTATATCTTTGCTTTCTTCTTCATCATGAATAATAGACATCACAAAAGAAAAGACTGCAGGCGATAAAAGAACATATAAATCTCCTAACGCTGAAGAGTCTTTTAAAGTCATATATTTTTCTAAATATAATTCCGCTCTATCATTAGTATTCAAAGTGCTCTCCTATAATAACTTTAATACTCTTCATTATATAAAGAATAAATGTTAAATATTTATTGGTAAAACAAGTATATCAAAAATTCATAAAAAAGCAATTAACAAAAAACACTGCCAAGGCAGTGTTTAAGCTAATACTTTAGAATTTAATGTTTTATCAATTCTTCTTGAAACTTCTTCTTTTCCAAGAATTTTCATACTTTGGAAAAGGTTAGGACTATTTTTACTTGTTGTAAGAGCAATTCTTACCATTTCAGCAACATCACCTACATGTCCTATAAAATGTTCCTTATCCTTTTTATATTCTTTAAAACTTAAAGCAAATCCATGTTTAGCGCCTAAATTTTTAAGACTATCAAACCAACTGCTTTCTTCTTGATCTAAATTCAAACTATCTTTAAATTCAACAAGAATTGTTTTAATTATATTTTTATCTATAAATGGGTTAAATGGTAATTCAGTATTTTCAAAAAGTTCATCGTAAATATCACAATCAAAGAATTTAATCTTTTCATAAATATCAGAATAAACATCGTAATCTTTTCTTGGATGTTCTTGATTTCTTTCAATATTCATAATCTTTTCAAATTTAGCTGGATCTTTAGATATTAAATTATATAACTTAGGATCATATTTTTGAGCATATTCGGTTGCATTTTTACTTATTGTCGGAGCATCTAGATAAGATAGAACATCTTTGGAAATATTGCGAAGTTTAGGTAAATCAAACAAGGCACCATCCAAGCTCATTTTTTCAAATGTAAAATTAAATTTTGAAACATCTTCTTTTGGATTTGCTCTTAGCCATTCTTCAAAATTTGAATTAGCAATAGTTAATAAATATTTAATGATTCCCTCAACAGGATAACCATGTTCTATAAAATAACTTACAGCCGCTTCTTGATCTTTACGTTTAGATAATTTACGTCTATTTCCATTTTCATCTACCTTCATAATAACTGGAAGATGAGCATAATCAGGAGCTTTCCATCCCATAGCTTCAAATAATTCTAGATGTATAGGAAGTGAGGATAACCATTCTTCTCCACGGGTAATTGTTGTTGTTCCCATGAAATGGTCATCAACCAAATGAGCAAAATGATATGTAGGAAGTCCATCTGATTTCATAATGACAATATCTTGATCATTTTGAGAAAGATTTAAATCACCGCGAATTAAATCATGAACTTTAATATATTTTGTATGATCGCCTAAAGAATGAAAACGAATTACATAAGGTTTTCCTTGCTTTATTAATTCTGCTGCCTGATCAGGAGTATAATAACGACATTTAGCATATAATCCATAATATCCAGGAATAACTTTATTAGCTTCTTGTGTTTGGCGTAACAAATTCAAATCTTCTTGAGAGCAAAAACAAGGATAAGCTCTTCCTCTTCTAATTAATTCTTTTATAACTATCTTATAAATATCAGCTCTTTTAGATTGAACATAAGGTCCATAAATACCTTCTTCATGGTCGCCAAAATATCCTTCATCTTGCACAACTCCAAAGTACTTAAGTTGATCGACTAGTTCTTTTCCAGAGCCTTCAATTTCTCTTTTTTGATCAGTATCTTCAAGTCTAAAGAAATATACACCACCTGATTGTTTACTAACAGTGTATGCAACTAATGCAGTAAATAAACTTCCAGTATGTAAAAAACCAGTAGGACTTGGAGCAAATCTTGTAACCATCGCTCCTTCTTTTAAATTTCTCTTCGGGTATCTTTTTTCAAGATCTTCTATTGTTCCTGTTACATCAGGAAAAATCAAATCTGCTAATTCACTATATGTCATAATTTCCTCCTAAAATATCTTATTTAATTGGTCTAATATAAAATTTTCCATATACTTGATATGTATTAATAACTGTTACAAAACAATTTGGGTCAACTTCACGCATAACTTTTATAGCCTTTTTTACTTCATTATAAGAAACAACCATGTAAATAATTAATCTATCATTACCTGTATATCCACCTTTTCCATCAACTATAGTACATCCATGTGGAAAAGAATGAATCAAAACTTGGGACATCTGGGTTGAAGAAGTAAATATTTGAAGTTCAGTTTTCTTATTTTTCTTATTTAAAAGATCAACAACAGTACCTGAAGTAAAAAAGTAAATTACAGTATATAAAGCCATCGTAACAACTTGCGATACATTTGATTGATCATGCATTATTCTCAAGAATACATAAAGTAAAACAATAGTAGCATTAATTCCAGTTGAATATTTTCCAAGAGATGTCGATTTTCTTTCAGCTATATATAACGCAATCAAATCTATCCCACCTGTTGAACTATTAGCATATAAAGCTAAAACTACACTTAATCCAGTAAGAATTCCTGCAAATAGAGCTCTAGCAATATTATCATCTAGAATATTAAAAATAGTTGTCCAACTTTCTGGAATAAGATCTATAAAAACAGAAACTAATAGAACATTTATAAATGTAAAAATAGTAAATTTCTTTCCTATGCGACACCAAGATAAAATAAATAAAGGTGCATTTATTAAGAAATAAAAAATAGATTGCAGCATTGTACTATCCAAATTTGGAAATGGAAAAAGCAATATTTGAATTAAAACCTGAGATATACCTGAAGCACCACCTGAAACCATATGTTCAGCACCGGTAGGTGCAATAAAAGATCTAAAGCCATAAGCAAATAAAAAAGATGATGTTATAGTTAAGACCATATTAAAGAAATATTCACATGATATTTTTAATTTTGGATGGTCTAATAAGTATTTTCTTGTATTGTTTATTGTATTATTCATTTTTCCTCACATTGAAAAATCATTAGTATTATAGCAATCACTAAAAAAGTAAACAATAAGCAAAAACTAATTTAAAATAAAAATGGAGATTAAAATCTCCAAAATTTTTAGTTTAGCTTATCAGCCGCTTATTTAACTTTAACGTCAATAACCTTTTTGCCGTTATAGTAACCGCAATGAGAGCAAACTGTATGAGGTTTAATACTTTCTCCACAATTGCTGCAAACAGCGAGGTTTTTAGCTGCTAATTTAAAGTGAGTTCTCCGTAAACGTTTTGTAGTCTTGGAGGTTCTTCTTGCTGGAACTGCCATTTTTGCCTCTCCTTTTCTTTACGCCTAATAAGGCTCGTTAGATAGTATAAAAAAACAAATCAATAAAGTCAAGTTTTTTCTTTTCCCATAGTATAAAAGCATCCTGTTTAGGATGCTTTTATCAATTAATATATAACTATAAGATAACTACAAGAATCCATAGTTGTTGGTAAAGAAGAAACTTCTTCACCATTATATATAAACTTTTTAGCATTATTTACTAATTCGCTATTATTTAATTCAACAATTTTTGAACTAGTATTAAAAACAAAAGCTAATGAACGAGAAGAATCATTAGAAATGCTATATCCTAACATCTTTTCATAATCCAACTCTTCTACACCAATTTCTTCATATGTCAATTCACTATATTGCATATTTTCAAATGATGTCGGCTTCAAATTTGCTAAATCTTCAGAATTCCTTAAAGTAATTGCTTTTCTAAAAGCAGTAACCATATCATTATTTTCATGGATTAAATTCCAATTGATTGCATTTATTTCATCAGAGAAATCATAAGAATCTGAAACAAAATATCTCGTAGTTTCTCCATTATTAATTGCAGAATATTTTTCAGTTACCTTATCAGCTCCTTCTAACCATGATGGATCTAATTCTTTGCTTCTAGCAAATTCTTGTCCCAATTGATAAAAAGATACACCTGTGGAAAACGCAATTATATTATTTATTTCAGTTTGAATTTTATTTCTTTCACTTTCACTTAACATATAATCAGAAGCATATAACTTATCATGAATGGTCAAATTATCATGACATTCTGCATAATTGATAGAAACACCAGTAAAATCATATGACCATTTTGCAATATTACTTTGCTGTGTACCGACTAAGCCAAATAAAATCTTAGTCTTTAATGAATTTAAGCCACTAGTATCAGGATCATATGCAGCCTGGGCAAATCCTCTACTAGAATCATCAAAAACAGATCCTTTAAGTCCATCACGAATAGAATCATTAAAGAAACCGATGTCAGATTCATTATCCTTATTAGTAGCCTTAAAAGCACCTTGAACAGCTTGCATCTCTTTCCCCAAATACTTATCGCCCTCATACATTGACCATCCTTCACCATATAAAATGATATCTGGATCAAATGATTTTAGATTTGACTCAACCATTTGCATAGCACTTTTAGTGATCAATCCCATAAGATCAAAACGGAATCCAGCCAAATTATATCTTTTAACTAATTGTTCTGTGGTTTGAACTATCATATTTTTTACCATAGAGTTTTCACTAGCTAAATCCGTTCCAGCTCCAGAATAAGAATTTGTTCTAAAATAGTAATTAGGCATTATTTTTTCATATGTTGAATCAGCACCACTTGGCACATGATTGTAAACAACATCCATTATTACTCCAATTCCAGCAGCATTATAGGCATTTGTCAATTTTCTAAACTCATTAATTCTTGTTAATCCATCATTAGGATCAGAAGAATAAGATCCTTCTAATGAAGAATAGGAATAAGGATCATATCCCCAGTTATAAATACCTCCACGATGTGCAGTTTGATATTTTTTATCATTTAATTTAGTTTCATCAACTGATGCAAAATCATAAACCGGTTGAAGTTGAATATGTGTTACTCCGGAATTTTTTATATAGTCAAAGCCTGTTGATTCTCCAGTACTTAATTTTGTACCTTCCTCAATCATTCCAAGATACTTTCCTCTATTTTCATTTTTTCCATTCCAAGAATCGCTCATAGAAAAATCACGAACATGTGTTTCATAAACCGTGACACTAGAAGGAGAAACTACTTCTGGAGCGACATTTGTCAAATTAGTTTCAATTTTTTCCCAGTTAACAACTAGACTCCTTTTCCCATTAGCATTTGAACTAGATGCATATGGATCAGCAACTTCTTTATTAGTTTTTCCAAGAACATCTATAGTATAGGTATAATATATGCCATGTAAATCTCTATCAGCTTTATATGACCAAACGCCTTTTTCGCCTTTTACCATATCAAAAGATTCTTTAATTCCATTACTAGTTGAACTTTCATAAAAATTAATTGTGATAGCACTAGCCGATGGAGACCAAACCTTAAAAACAGTTTCCGATCCATCAGCATTTACATTTGCACCTAAATCCTTGCCATCATATTGATATAATTTATTAAAAGCAGCTTTATTAAATACACCTCTATAATTAATAGGATAACTATGTCCATCATAATCTAAATATAATTGTGTTGTAAAATCAGAAAATTCATTTTCCAAAACAAACTCATAAATTAAACTACTTTTATTTAGCTTATTGATAGCATATTTTTTATTGCTTTCATCTCTAATAGAAAAATCTTCAACGCTAAGAGATTTTTCAAAGGCAAAATATAAAGACATTTTTATACTTGTCAATGTACTCATTGAAACTTCATTAATTGGAGATGTTGGAATATCCTTTTCATCATAAAATAAAGTTTCATTTCCAGTAATAGAATAAACTCTGATAATTCCATCATCATCTACTTTAGTTAAATCAACACTGCGATCAGCATCAACATCTTTAGTACCATCACGACTTCTAATAATTAGATTAGCCCAATACTCCTTTGGTAAGACCGTTTTTTCACTAGAACCAAATCCCCAATCTGTATAAACTTCATAAGATTCATCGAACTTTATTCCTACAGCTAACCATTTCCATTCACCAGTCTCATTAAGAGTAACAGTAGATGAAGAATCAAACATCATTCCCCTTCCATCAAGACCATCTCCCCAAAACCATGCACCGACATCGCTATAATTTTCATCGAATCGATAAAAATATAAAATTAAATCAGCATTTTCTAAATTGTTTTTAGAAGATGAACTTGAAGTAGTAGCAGATGTATTTGAAGAACTAGAAGTACTAGATGAATTTTCATTTTTATTACATCCAACCATACCTAAAGTTGTTGCTAATAAAGCAGGAATAGTTAATAATTTTATTGTTTTTTTCATATTTCCTCCTCATGTATTATAATTAAAGCGCTTCCAAAATGCAAAATAAAATATTGGTTATATCATAATAAATAAGTTATTTTATATAATTTTGTTTTTTTCAAAAAAATCGAAAATAATTGTTGACAAAAGTATTTACTTTGCCTTACAATATTAAGGCAGCAAAAAAGGATGGGCCTTTAGCTCAGTTGGTTAGAGCGCGCCCCTGATAAGGACGAGGTCGAAGGTCCGAGCCCTTTAAGGCCCACCATGTTGCAATATTCACCGAGTAATCGGTGTTTTTTTATGCCATTTTATTTTTATAAAATTATTACAAAAAAATAACATAAAAAAAGAGGATATAAATTAATATTTACATCCTCATTATTTACATTAAATATTCTTTACTAATTCAATGAAAGATTCAGCTTTTAAGCTAGCTCCACCAACAAGAGCGCCATCTATATCAGGGCAAGTCATATAACTATGAATGTTATTTGGCTTAACACTGCCACCATAGAGAATACGTACTTTATCAGCAGTTTCTTGATCAAACATTTCAGCAACTAAAGATCTAATATATCCGCATACATCTTCAGCAATTTCTTCTGAAGCATTTTTGCCTGTACCAATACTCCATACTGGCTCATATGCTATGACAATATTTGAAACATCTTCCTTCTTTAAGTTCATAAGACCAACAATCATTTGTTCTTTGACAACATTTCTTGTTAATCCACCTTCAAATTGAGCTAATGTTTCACCAACGCAATAGATTACTTTAACATCATTTTCAAGGCAAGCATGAATTTTTTGATTGCATGTCAATGAGGTTTCATTGGCATAAAGACGTCTTTCAGAATGTCCTAAAATAGTCCAATTAATTCCCAATTCTTTAATCATTGGAATAGAAACAAAACCAGTAAAAGCACCGCTAGGAGAAAAATGAACATCTTGGCTAGCAATTATTAAACCGGTATTAGCTTCAGCCATAGTTTGAAGACTTAAAAAGCTTGGTGCAACACCTATTTCAATATTTTTTTCTTTTGCTAAAGTAACTGCAGCACCTACTTCTGATGCAAATTTCTTTGTTTCAGAAATAAGATGATTCATCTTCCAGTTACCGAATAAAAACTTTGTTCTTGTCATGATTATTTGTCTTCAATAACATCAATGCCAGGAAGATGACCATCATTTTCAATCATCTCTAAGGAAGCACCGCCACCTGTGGAAACATGGGAGAAAGAATCTTTATATCCGAATTGTTTTGCTGCTGCGGCAGAATCGCCTCCACCGATAACAGAGAAACAATGATCATTTTCTGCAATAGCTTTACAAACAGAAATTGTACCAGCTTGATATTCTTCTTTTTCAAAGACACCAGCAGGACCATTCCAGAAAATTGTATTGGCTTTTTGAATTTCATCATGGAATAAAACACGTGTTTTTGGACCAATATCCATTCCCATGAATCCATCTGGAACATCAAGGCCATCAATAGTTTGAATTAAATTTGCATTATCAAAGTCATCAGAAACAATGATATCTACAGGAAGAAGAATTTTTCCATGGCCTTCTTCTAAGCATTTACGAGCATAATCAACTTGATTATCTTCAACAGGACTTGTACCAACTGTATGTCCTAAAGCTTTTAAGAAAGTATAGCTCATTGCACCACAAATAATAACTTTATCGCACTTTTTCAAAAGACTATCAATAACTTTGATTTTATCAGAAACTTTAAGTCCACCAAGAATAGCTAAATATGGACGATCTGTTGGATTTACAACTTTACCTAAAGAAACGACTTCTTTTTCAACAAGGTAGCCAACAGCAGTAGGTTTGCCTTCTGCCTTTAAAAGTTCTGGAACACCATATGTAGAGCAGTGGGCACGATGAGCACTACCAAAAGCATCCATGACAAATGCATCAGCTAAACTTGCCCAAATCTTACTGAGTTCAGGATCATTTTTTGATTCACCTTTTTCATAACGAGTGTTTTGAACAACCAAAACATCACCATTATTTAAAGAATCTACCATAGAAGTCAATTGTTCACCACGTGTAACAGGGCAAAATTTAACTTCTTTACCAAGTAATTCACCTAAACGAACAGCAATAGGAGCCATATTGTTTTTCTTTTTAAGAGCTTCTATTTCTTCTGGAGTCTTCTTATAATCAATTTTTCCAAGGTGACTCATTAAAATAACTTTGGCACCTTTAGAAATCAATTCTTTAATTGTAGGTAATGCAGCGACAATACGATTATCATCGCGAATTGCGCCATCTTTAAGTGGGACGTTGAAATCACAACGGACTAAAACGCGCTTGCCTTCAACTTGTAAGTCTTTAACGTGTTGTTTCATTAATTTTATTAATTCTCCTTTTTATTTTCCTTTTATTATTAAAATACGGCACCGAAAATGGTGCCGTAAGATTTTAAAAGATTAAATTATTTAACACCGAGGATGTGAGCGTAGTGCTTAGCAAGACGGACATATTGGCATGTATAAGAATATTCATTATCATACCAAGATATGACCTTGACATATTGTTTGCCTTCTGGGTTAGTGAAGACCTTTGTACCAGTAGCATCAAAGATGGAACCAGCTGTTGCACCGATGATATCACGGGAAACGATTGGATCTTCAGTATAATCGAGAACGCCTTTTAATGAGCCTTCAGCAGCTTCTTTCATTGCAGCATTGATTTCTTCAGCTGTAACTTCTTTACCGAGAGTTAAAGAAAGATCAACTAAGGAACCATCAAGAACTGGAACACGGATAGCTCCACCTTGGAGACGACCCTTGAGTTCAGGAATGACAAGATAAATAGCTTTTGCAGCACCTGTTGAACTTGGGACAATATTTTGTGCACAAGCTCTACCACGACGGAAATCTTTTTCCTTAACTAAGTCAAGAGAAGTTTGATCGTTAGTATAAGCATGAACTGTTGTCATGAATCCACCTTCGATACCAAATTTATCTTGCAATACACGGCAAACAGGGCCTAAGCAGTTTGTTGTGCAAGAAGCGCCAGAAATAACCTTCATATCTGCAGTCAAATCTTTATCATTGACACCATAGACAAATGTTGGAGTTTCTTTATCAGCTGGAGCAGAGATGACAACACCTTTAGCGCCACCAACTTCAACATGTACTTTAGCATCGTTATAACCTTTGAAACGACCTGTGCATTCTAATACAATATCAACACCATAATCAGACCATTTAATGAGGTTTGGATCTTTTTGACCAATAACTGGAATCTTCTTTCCATCAAAGACAATATTGTTGTCTTCATAAGATACTTCGTGGCCCTTTAAAACACCTTGAGCAGAGTCATATTTGAGAAGGTAAGCTAAGTTAGCAGCAGAAGATAAATCGTTAATAGCGACAACTTCCATTCCTTCATCGATAGCACGGCGGAAAGCAAGACGGCCGATACGTCCAAATCCATTGATTGCAAGTTTAATAGACATTATTAAGTCCTCCTTATTTTTGCAATTTGATTATATATTTACCAGCAATTTACTGCAAGTGTAAGGGCTTTTGAAACCGCTTACATACGCTTATTCGCTCGCATTGCACGCGCATTTGCATATTAATAAAGCCTATTTGCGATAAATGCGCACCGACAATTATAGTATTTAAACCGTTAAAAATTTCCATATTGCATATAATTAAAATATGGAGGAATCTTATGCCAATAATACCTGCAATTACAATTAAAAATTACGAAGGACAAACTTCATATGATCTTTTTTCACTTCTATTAAAAGAAAGAATAATAATTATTTCTGGAGAGATTACCGATCAACTTTCAGAAATAATAACAGCCGAACTTCTATATCTTGAAGCCGAGGACCAAGAATCACCTATAACAATTTATATAAATAGTCCTGGTGGATCTGTCACTGCTGGAATGGCAGTATATGATATTATAAAATCATTAAAAGTAGAAGTAAAAACCATCGCATTTGGATTAGCAGCTAGTATGGGAGCTTTTTTATTATCCTCTGGTACCAAAGGTCAAAGATATGCATATAAACATACTGAAATAATGATTCATCAACCATTAGGTCAAACTCAAGGACAAGTAACTGATTTAAAAATAATGACTGAGAGATTATTAAAAATAAAAGAAACACTTAACAAAATATTATCCGATAATACCGGAAAAGATTATCAAACAATTGTAAATGACACTGAAAGGGATAATTTCTTCACTGCTATGGAAGCAAAAAAATATGGCCTTATCGACCATATTCTTTAATTTATTTCTTATTCATTGATTTCATCATCTCATTTATCATATTTGGATTTCTTTTCATCATTCCTGATACTTGAGACATTTGTTTTTTCATTTTATCGAAACGATCAAGAATTCGATTGACATCTGTAGAAGTAGTTCCCGATCCTTCAGCTATACGGATCTTACGCGAATTTTTAATAATTTCTGGCTTTTTTCTTTCCTGCAAAGTCATAGAATTAATTATTGTTTCTGTCTTTTTTAATTCTTTTTCCAATTTATTAGAGTCATCTTCCGAAATTTTCGGCATTCCTGGAAGCATTTTTAAAATACCTCCAAATGATCCTAATTTTTTCATTTGTTTCATCAAATTTAACATATCATTCAAATCAAACAAGCCATTAGCAATTCTCTTACTTGTTTTCATTGTGACTTCTTCATCGATGTTTTCTTGAACATTTTCAATAAGAGACAAAACATCTCCCATACCAATGATACGATCAGCCATACGATCCGGATGGAAAACTTCAAGATCTGAAACCTTTTCACCAACACCAGCAAATTTAATTGGAATATTTGTTAAATGCTTAATTGATAAAGCTGCACCACCACGAGAATCACCATCAAGTTTAGACATTACTAATCCAGTAATATGAAGCTTTGAATTAAAAGTTGTAGCGACATTTACAGCATCCTGACCAGACATTGCATCAACTAAAAGAATAGTCTCAGTAATATTGACATTTTTTTCAATATCTTGTAATTCTTGCATCAATACTTCATCAATTTGTAAACGACCTGCAGTATCGATAATAACAACATCATTTTTATTAGCTAAAGCTTGATTATAAGCGTTTTTAGCGATAATAGGAGGCAAAGTCCCAGTTCTATCAACATAGACATCAACTCCTATTTGCTTCGCTAAAATTTCAAGTTGATCTATAGCAGCTGGACGATAAATATCAGCAGCAACAAGCAAAGGTTTCTTTGCATTTTTTCGTTTTAATAAATTTGCTAATTTTGCTGCAGTTGTCGTTTTACCTGTACCTTGTAAACCAACAAGCATAATTACAGTTGGCTTTCCAACAGCAAATTTTAAATCTGTATCTCCGCTTCCTAAAAGTTCTGCTAGTTCATCTCTAACAATTTTAACAAACATTTCTCCAGGGGATAATTTTGTTAAAACTTTTTGACCAATTGCTTTTTCTTTAACATTTCCAACAAATTCTTTAACAACTTTATAATTGACATCAGCTTCAAGAAGAGCTAAGCGAACTTCTCTAAGCATTTCATCCATATTGCTTTCAGTAATATGGGCTTGGCCTCGCATTTTTTTAAAAATGCTCTGCATTCTTTCTGTAAGTGATTCAAATGCCATCTGTCAATACCTCCTTTATTTTTTCTTCAATATCTTTTGAAATATTATTTTCACTCAAAATTTGTAATATCTTCTTTTCTTTATAAACACATCTTAATTTTGTCTCATATTCTTTAAGCTTTTCTAAAGATTTCTTTAAAGTATCATATACTGCACTTTTAGAAATATTATGATTCTCAGCAATTTCCGAAAGGGACAAATCTTCATTAAAATACTCATCAAGTATCATTTTCTGTTTATCAGTCAATAATATACTATATTGATCAACTAATAATAAATACTGATTTTTATTTTCTAAATCTTCCATTTCAAATAAGCTCTATTATACAAGTGCAAACCAATAATACAGCAAGTATTATTCCACCCAGTCTATAAAAATCTTGTGTTTTATAAAATACTTTTCTCTTTTCTTTTGGAAGCGTTAAAAAGGCATAAACAAATGAAATAACAAAAGAAATTATCATATTAATTAATACACTTGAAGCAATAAATTGCGATAAAAGAAAAGTCAGTCCAAAATCTAATGCTAATACAAGAAATAACATTATAAAAAAATTCATTCTTCTTCTCCTATTAGCAAACCATATAAATAATTATCTAAATCAAATTCTTGAAGATCATCAAATTTTTCACCCAATCCTATAAAACGCACAGGGACACCAATTTCATCTCTTATCGCTAGAATAATACCACCTTTACCTGTTCCATCCATTTTAGAAATTATAACACCAGTTAAATCAGTGCATTCTTTAAAAACTTTGGCTTGAACTACACCATTTTGGCCTGTATTAGCATCTATAACTAAAAACACTTCATGTGGTGCATCTGGAATTATTTTTTGAATAACCTTTTTCATTTTTCGAAGTTCATCCATCAAATAACTTTTATTTTGCAATCTTCCAGCAGTATCAACAATAACTAAATCATAATTATCCTGAGTAGCTTTTTTTATACCATCATAAACAACACTTGCAGGATCAGAGCCCTCTGGTCCTCTCACAAGCTGACAATTCAATCTGTCTGCCCAAACTTGTAACTGTTCAACTGCAGCTGCTCTAAAAGTGTCACCTGCAATCAATAGAACTTTTTTTCCACGATCTTGATATCTTTTTGTAAGTTTAGCGATAGTTGTAGTTTTACCAGAGCCATTTACTCCAACCATCATCAATACTGTTGGTCCATTTTCTTTAAATTGAATATCTGTTCTTGTTTCTTCACCACGATTAACATAAGAAATAAACATCTTATCAACCAAAAGTTCATTAATTTTAGCTGGATCATCAATATGTTCCATTGCTGCTTCTTTTTCTGTTTCAGAAATTATTTCTGAAGTCAATCGTACACCAACATCAGCTTCGATTAATATTTCTTCTAATTCATCAAAATATTCAGAATTAATTTTGACATATTTTTTTGCTAAAGAATTCAATTTTGAAGAAAAATTTTTCCTTGATTTATCAAGCCCTGCAACATATTTTTCTCTTATTTCTTCTTGTTCTTTTTTGCCTTTAAATTTTTCTTTTAAATATTTGAATAATCCCATTAGTTCACCTTTCTTGTCAATGCATCACCAGCAGCCTCTTGTTGTGCTATTTTTTTATTTGTGCCTTCACCAACGCCAAGAATAACGCCATCATAAATAACTGCAACTTTATAATGTTTCTTTTGTGCATTTCCTTTTTCTTCAATTACTTTATACTCTATTTTACCATGTCCTTGACTCTGTAATAATTCTTGAAGTCTTGTTTTATTATCCGTGATATTTTCTTCTGTAACATTATCGAATTGTGGCAAAAACAAATCAGATATAAACTTATAAACATATTCATAATTATGATCCAAATACATAGCCCCTAAAAAAGCTTCAAACATATCTTCTTTTAATTTATTTCTATCTAAAGAATTATTTTGTTCACCATTAGACAAACGTGCAAACCTTAAAATATCTAATTTATCAGCTAATTTTGCAAGAAAAGCACCATTGACAAAATAAGAACGCAATTTTGATAAAGTTCCAGAACGACTATTAGGAAAATGTTTATATAAAAGGTCAGCGAGAACAATATCTAGTACACTATCACCTATAAATTCTAGTCTATCATAATCATTTTTAGCATCTGGATGTTCATTGATATAAGAAATATGAGTTAAAGCTGCACTATAAAGATTAATATTATTATAAGAAACACCTATATCTTCAAAAAATTTTATAAATTTTCTATTCATGAAACTCTTTTTTAATTGCATCGACCATATGATTTTTGCACATTTTATAAGCCATAATTAAAGCATGTTCAAAAGCATATCCGTCAGAATTGCCATGTGCTTTAACAGCTACTTTATTCAATCCCAATGCAATCGCACCTCCAACTTTTTTATAATTCATTATTTCTTTCATATGTTTAAAACCACGGCGGGCAAGTAAATATCCAATTTTTGAAAAAATATTCTCGCTAAAAGCATTTTTTATAAGCATATTCATATTAGATGCCATTCCTTCGCTAGCTTTAAGATAAATATTTCCAGGAAATCCAGCAGAAACTACAACATCTCTTTTTCCATCCATAACATATCTTGCTTCAACATTTCCTTGAAAATTAATCGATGAATCTTCTTTTAATAATTTATATGCGCCTTTTACATAATCAGGTCCTTTTCCTTCTTCAGCACCATTATTTAGAAGATAAACACTAGGATTTTCAATATTCCACATTGTACTAGAATAAATTTTACCTAATTTTGCAAAGCAAGCCAATTCCTCCGCCGTATTTTCATTAGAAGCACCAATATCTAATATAGCAACATATTTTCCTTTTTTTACTGTTAAAAAAGGAGCGCAAAGTCCAGCGCGTAAGACACCTTCAACATTTTTTACAATCAATGTAGTCAAAGTTAAAAAGCCTCCTGTGCTTCCAGCAGAAACTACGCCATCCAAATCTTCATCAACTGTACATTGAACAGCTTTCATCATAGATGAATTTTTCATTCTCAACACTTTAAGAGCTCCAACTTCCATAGGGACTATCTCCTCAGTGCCATGAATAATAACATTTTCTTCAGTAAAACTCTCTTTTAAAATATTTTCATCTCCAAAAAGATGAAGTTCCACATCATCATAATCTTTTAAAAGAGCTTTTACACCAGGAATTAATCCTGTTGGTCCAAGATCAGAACCCATCATATCAATAGCTAATCTTACCATAATATCTACCTCATTTACCTTAAGTATATTATCATTAAATTAAAAATTTTTAAACTGCATTACAAAATAAAATCATTTATTAAATAAAAATGAATATAAAATATAAAAGCAAACATAATAACTTTGGTTGAATAGAAAGGACAAATATGAAAAAAGCAAACAAAACCAAAGTTACATGCCGACCATGTAAAGAAGAAAACAATTGGGAGATAGAAGCCCCAAATGGAAAAGTTTTATCAAAGCACTACAATACTAAATCAGAATGCGTTAAAGCCGGCAGACAATATGCTGCTGAATGCGGTGCAACTTTATATATTGAAGATTACGATAAAAAATAATAACTAACATATAAAAACTCCTTGGTTAAAAATATAACCAAGGAATTTTTTATTTACCCCAACTAGATTTAAAAGTAACTTCTCCATCAGCACTTAGCGTTAGTGTAATGAATAAGCTGCTATTTCCAATATAAACAACTATAGAGTAAGTCGCTGATCCATCTGCATTTCTTACAATATTTTGACGGATGTTATCAGAAGTTAACGAAACACAATCAAATGAAGTTGTACCATCCTCATTCATTTGATATCCGGTCAAATACATTAAACCATCTTCAAAAGTAAATGTGTAGATAACGTCATCAGTTTCACCTTCTATTTCATAAATTCCATTGAATTGCGTGTAGAAATCAGAATAGAAAACTTCACCAGACAATATAGGATTAGAAGAGAGGGTACCAACAATATTTCCAGAAACAACTTCAACTGTAAAATCAATATTCAAGACATAAACGAATTCATTGAAATAATAAACCGATAATTGATTGATAATTGCAGTTCCATTATTGTCAGAATCTAAATCAACACTAACAATATCTTGGCCAACTAAATATGTCATTCCATTTTCAACAACATAATCTAAGCTTTCATATTCATAGTGCAAATCACCACCATCTAAAACAGCACCTGAACTGGAAATATTCAATGTATAATTTGTGCCATATCCATAATCGATCCAAGTTCCATAAAAATTAAAATATGAACTCTTATGCAATGTCATATTGGATAATGAAGATCCGCCATTATAATAGCAAAGTAACTCAGTTCCATCACCAATAAGAATATAAGCAGGTTTCCCTTCAATAAGAGCATAAAAAGATGCACTCTCACTAACAAAAAATAGACTTGCTTCAATTGGAGTAGATTCAACGCCATCAACAATTGTCTTAAATGTCATCACCAAATGATTTTCGGCATTATCAGGATCTTCAGCAATTGTATCTTGCTTGATAGTAATAACAATCGAGTCGCCATTTCTATCAATTATTTTCCAAGTTCCAGTAACATCGCTTTCATATTGATCAAAGGCGCTTCTTAAAACTGCATAATATGTAGGAGTAGAAGATGAACTGGAAATAAGATTTATAACTAATGTATCACTATATACTTCTTTGTTGATAGTTGGTTCATAATCTAAACGATAATTATTACCACCATCAGTAAATGATAAATTACCATATTTATCAACTGTAATATTAACTTCTTTCTTATTATGACTTAAATCGTAATAAGTCATAGTTAATTTTTCTTTTCCACCAATACTTTTTATAGCAAAAGATAAATCTTCATAGAAATAAGTTGAATTTTGAAAATCGCTAACTGGTAAAACCAATTCTTCAAATATATATGAATAATTAGCATTTAAATCAAATACTTCAGAACCATTTAAAGTAAAACGATAATTGTTTTTATTAGATATATTAATTGCTAGAACATCACTTCCAGAAGTAACATTAATAACATTTGGTTTATTTAAATCAAATGAATAAGTATATTCACCCGAAACAACACCATCAAGAATAGAATTATCTGAAAAAGCAATAAATTTATGTTTGAAAATTTTCAAAACATTATCTGCTAGTTCTTTATTAATAAGACCTTCAGAAACAAATTGTCCGTTTTCTAAAGTATAAATAGAAGCAAAATTATAACTATTTTGAACTAAATATTTTTCTTTTCCTTCATCAGTAAATCTAATCGCCATCTGTGCTTTAGATTTATTATCTAATTTTATAAAAGCATAATCATAAGAATAATTTTTTCCATTAAAAGTTAAGCTTTCATCATTGATAGTTAAAGAAGCATCATTTCCTTTGCACCACGTTTCATTATCAAAAAGATTTGTGTAATTCTTTAATCTCACATTTGAAACAATAGTTTTATCATTTTCCAAAACTTCAAGATAAATAGCAACACCTATTGCTGAATTAGAATCAAAACGTGTTGATAAAACAAATTTCTTTCCATCAGCTTCAAAATAATATCCATAAGATCCATCGCTAAAAATATCAATTTTTGGAGTATATATACCACCATTATAAATAACCGAAAGAGTTCCATCACTTTCAAGTTTTGTTTTAAATGAATAATCGGCATTAGAAACACCAATAGTATTTAAAGAAGATGGGATACTATCCGAAGTCAAAAGACCTTCAAAAGGTGTATATGGTATTGTATAAATAGTTTTATCAGATTTACCACTTTCATAATCATAATATTTAACAATAGAACTCTTATCTTGATATAAAAATTCAGCTACTTTATTGCCTTTTTCATCAGATAAAGTAAATCCAACATTTTTTTCTGAAGAGGTTGCAGATAAAATATTATAAATAGTATATGTATATTTATTTCCATTCATGTCGATGGCAGTTTGATCTTCTAGATTCATACTGTAACCCAAATTGCCACTAACAAATAATGTTTGAGAATAGATCTTAGCGATATCAGGACTATTGACGTTACCAGTCAATTTAATCCATTCTCCGTCAACTTCTTCCTCATACATAATAAATGATTTAATAGTACTATCAACTAATCTTTGTTCATAAACACGATAATTAGTACCATCTACAACAAAAGAGAAATACACTCTTTCATATTTATCTGTAGAATCAATTAATTTTCCAGAAGAATACATTAGATAACTTCCAAGCTCTGCTGTAACAGTTGCTGAAACATTTTCAAATTTTATTCCTTTGGAATCACTAGTTGGTAAAACACCAGAAACCAAAACATTTTTATTGCTGTCTTCATGTATATTAACTGATTCATTTTCATCATGAATCCAATTTCCAGTTAAAGAATCATAAGAAATTAATTTTGCTTTTAAAGAAATATCTGCATAAAGAGGATATTCAGCTGAATAATAATATTCAGCATCTCCAATAGATAAAACATAACTGTTTGATAAAACAACATTATTTTGTTGATTTATTACCTTAGCATCGGAAGAGCTGAAGTTTTCACCATATCCAATCTTAGTAACATCAGTATAAGTTGTTCCATCAGAATTATAATTTAATAAAGTAACAGTTAATTCTTTATGAGTTGTTGGAATAACTTTTAATTCCACACTATCATTTGCTATAGCCCAGTTTTCTTTGCTCCACGGCATTGCTGAAAAATCTTGAAGATAAAATTCATTTTTACTGGAATAAGATTAAAAACATAAAGAAAAATCACCATATCCAGCACCTAAAAGGTAATAAGATACATCATCTTGAGAAACATAAGTTGATTGATAGAAATTACCATCAAATAAGGATGCGTAAATCTTAGAATCTTCCGAAAGATAAGCTACTAATCCGCCTAATGTAGCCGTTCTATAATTTCCTAAATAAGCTCCTGAATAACTCTGTGAAATAAATGAATTATTAGAAGCATAACCAACTAATCCACCAATAAGACTTCCACCAACTACTTCTCCTTTAACTAAGCAAGAATCTATTGTAGTATCTTCTATTTCACCAACTAATCCACCTACAGTAGCCCGTGACGCTCCTTTATAACCAATATCAATATTGACATTAAGTTCAATCCCAACTAAAGTAGAATTTATTGCTCTGCCTGCTAAACCACCAACTTTGGAATTATTGATATTGGCATTTTTACTGCTAACTGCAATATCTAACTTCAAATTACTAATTTGGGCATTAATCAATTCAGTGAAAAAACCAACAGATGAATTTTGTGATGCTGGAGAAATAGTAATTCCAGAAATCTTATTTCCATTGCCATCTATAATGCCTGAAAATACAGGAAATCCGGAAAATTTATCTTCTTCCGTTAATTCAATATTATTTTCAAGAGAATAATAACCAGTAGAGTAATTTACTCCATTTTTATAAGAACCATTAGATATCAATTTAGCTAATTCAATAATATCAGTTTTAGTTTTTAATAAGAAAGGAGAAGAAGATGTTCCATCTCCTTCAAGTTCATATGTAAAATTAGGTGTTAACCTAATATCTGAAGTTATAGCAGAAGCAAAAATAAACTCTTTTCCATCGAGCAACCAGTTATTAAAAGTAAAGTGCTCTGGTGCTTCAATCGCAGGAGCTTCGCTTGCTTTTATAGAATTTCCATAAACAACTTTTTTTACTTCTAAAACATTATTATCAGAATCAAGATATGTAACAGAATAATAATAACGTGCTTGCAAAGTAATACGTGAATTTATCGGTGTATTCTCATCAAAAGGTTTTCCTTGATAATACCATCCAGCAAACTCATGTCCTGAACCATCATCAATTACTTCAGGAAATTCAGCTATTTTTCCACCTTTTTCAACGGATGTACTTCCTAAATTTGTTGAACCATTTTGATCAACAAATGTTACGACATAAGTTCTAACATTCGGATTAGAAGAAATAGATGAAGTAGAACTCGAACTCGAAATAGTAGAAGAAATGCTTGATGAAGTTGACGTTGAGATAGATGAAGAAGATGATGAAGTAGAACTTGAACTATTTGGTTTATTGCAAGATGCTAATCCTAAAGAAAGTATTCCAGAAGCAAGTAATATTGTCCAAATAGAAACTTTGAATTTATTTTTCATAGATTCTCCTTTTTATTAATGAAGCCATAAATACATAAGAAATATGGCTAATGAGAACGCAGCAATAACAATTAGAAAAATAGGTGCATAAATAGAAAACGCAGCGCGAATCATCGCCCAGCGTTCTCTAAATGTTATCTTCAAATCATCTGCTTTTTTATTTTTTTTACGATCATGCCATTTAAAACCTTCGATATCCATATTATAAACAGTATGACCATCATCGACATATTTTGGTTTCTTTTCTTTTTTATTTTTCATAAGCAAGAAACTATTTATCTTTTTTATTTAATTTTTTTATAAAATTCTTAACATCCAATTTTTTCTTAGGTTCTTCTAGAACTTCTTCTGTCACTGGATGATTCTTTTTCTCTTCCTCTTCCGCTAATTTCTTAGCTTCCAATTCTTTATTTTTTTCTAACATATATTCATCATATAAGTGACAAGCTACAAAATGATCTTTACCATGTTCTAAATAACGCGGTGCACAAACCTTACAAACTTCCATGCAAGAAGAACATCTTGTGTGGAATTTACATCCCTTAGGAGGATTAGCCGGTGAAGGAATATCTCCTTCGAGAATAATTCTATTCATCTTAGCATCAGGATTTGGTACTGGTACTGCAGAGAATAAAGCTTTTGTATATGGATGTAATGGATTTTTAAAAATTTCTTGTGTATTTCCAAGTTCCATCATGTTTCCTAAATACATAACTAAAATTCGATCAGTAATATATTTAACAACCGATAAATCATGGGAAATAAACACATATGTCAAGCCCATCTTATTTTGCAAATCTTTTAAAAGATTGATAATTTGAGCTTGAATGGAAACGTCAAGAGCTGAAACTGGTTCATCGCAAATAACAAGTTTTGGATTAACTGCTAAAGCTCTAGCAATACAAATTCTTTGACGTTGTCCACCAGAGAACTCATGTGGATAGCGATCATAATATTGAGGTTGTAATCCACATAAAGACATGATCTTATGAACATGTTCTTTAACTTTATCTTTCGGAACAATTTGATGAACTTTTACAGCTTCGGAAATAATAGCTCCAACTGTCATTCTAGGTGGTAAAGAAGAATAAGGATCTTGGAAGATAAGTTGCATATCAACTCTCATCTTCAACAAATCTTTTTTCTTAATCTTTGCTAAATCCTTGCCTTCGAAGAAAACTCGACCACCTGTAATTGGATATAATCTAAGTATAGTTCTACCTAAAGTAGTTTTACCACAACCAGATTCACCAACAACACCAATTGTTTGTCCTTTCTTTACTCCAAAAGAAACATCATCTACTGCACGTAAATATGAACTAGGCCTTCCAAATACATCAGGATTTAATGGAAAATATTCTTTTAAATGTTGAACTTCCAAAATATATTCAGGATTAGGTTCACTATATTCATTATTATCGTTAATAATTTTACCTTTTTTTATAATCAATTCATCAGAAGTAGATGCTTTTTTATCAACTTTATTATTTTTCATCATTTCCTCCTTTGTTTTGATTATCATATAAATGGCAATAAACTAAATGAGTTGGCGATACATTAGATATTGTTGGATAATGACCATCGCATGCTTTTGTACAACGATTGCAACGATCTTTAAAGAAACAATAATCTGGCATATTAATCGGATTAGGAACTTGTCCAGGAATCGAATAAAGTGGCTCATTTGCATCTGATGTAATGAGTGGTTTACTCTTTTGTAACCCTATTGTATATGGATGTTTCGGTGTATAGAAAATTTCACGAACAGTTCCTTTTTCAATAACACGCCCAGCATACATAACAACAACTTCATCAGCCATTTCTGCAATAACACCCAAATCATGCGTAATGAGCATGATAGCACAACCTGTTTTCTTTTGGATACTCTTTAATAGATCAAGAATTTGAGCTTGAATAGTAACATCAAGAGCAGTTGTAGGCTCATCAGCAATAATTAGTTTCGGATTACCTGACAAAGCCATAGCAATCATAACACGTTGTCTCATACCACCAGATAATTCATGTGGATATGAATTATAGACGCGTTCTGGCATAGAAATACCTACAGTTTTAAGCATTTCAATACTATGTCTTTTTGCTTCTTCTTTCGATGTTTCAGGATAATGGATAAACATAACTTCATCCATTTGATTACCGATTGTAAAAATAGGATTTAAGCTTGTCATCGGTTCCTGGAATATCATTGTAATATCTTTACCACGGACATTATACATTTGTTTTGTCGGCATTTTAGCAATATCATATGCTAATTTGTTGCCATTTTCATCTTCGCCAAGATCATCGGAATTAAACCTAATTTGACCACCGACAACTTGACCTTGTGGCGATTGAACAAGTTGCATAATAGATAATGAAGTAACTGATTTACCACAACCTGATTCACCAACAACACCGACAATTTTTCCTTTTGGAATATTAAAGGAAACTTTGTTGACAGATTTAACTGTACCATTATCAGTAAAGAAGACTGTCTCTAAGTCTTCAATTTCAATAATATTATTCTTATCCTTCATCGTTGTAATATAATTAGAAGGATCTGTATTTTTCTTTTTTAAATTTTCGTAGTACCGCATTTGTTGAATATTATGCTTTAAAATATTGCGGCTTTCTTTTAAAGTCATGTAATTAGAGTTCTTTTTTCCTTCTTTCTTTTTATTAAGAAGATTTTTGAAAGTAGTTACTAATTTCATATTTTCACCTACTTTCTAGCCTTTGGATCCATGGCATCACGCAAGCCATCACCAATAAAGTTAAATCCAAGAACAGCTAATGCAATAAGCAAACCAGCTGGCAACCATACAAATACATAGTTATTTAATACAACTGGGTCATTTGATAAAGAAATCATAGTACCCCAAGCAGCATAAGGAACTTGAACACCTAAGCCTAAGTAACTCAATGTTGATTCATAAAGAATAACACTACCTAAACCTAATGTCATTGAAACAATAAGCTGAGGCATAACATTTGGAATCAAATGCTTAAATATTTTTCTCCATGTAGGTAAACCCATAACTTCTGTAGCAGTTATATATTCTTGTTCACGAAGACTTAAAATTTGACCACGAACCATACGAGCTGTTCCAGACCAACCAAAGATAGTAATAATTACCATCAACCAATAAATTCTTAAACTTCCTGGAACTCCATTTGCATCAAGAATAGAGGAAGCAATAAGAAGAATAGGCATTGTAGGAAGACAGTTAAATACATCGACTATACGCATGATTATTTGATCAACCCATTTGCCAAAGTAACCAGAAATTCCACCGATTATCGTTCCTAAAACAGTTTCCAAAATAACAACGATAAAACCGATTGCTAAAGAGATTCTACCACCATACATCAATCTGGCAAATACATCCATTCCTTTATCATCTGTTCCAAGTAAATGTGTCCAGCTTGGAGAAGCAAAGGAATTTATGCTCTTATAATAAGGAACTACTTCTTTAATTGTTACTTCTTTACCATCTGGAGTAACAAAAGTAACAAGTCTCTCAGTAAAAGCTAAAATTTGAGTTCTATCTACTTCTGTTTCTCCCCACGCACGATAGATAACAGGGCCAAGGAAAGAGAATAAGAAGAGAAATACAATAATTACAATACCAACTATAGATAATTTAGAACGGAAGAAACGTCTCATGACCAAACGAATTGGAGACATTTCCTTATAATTGGCGAACATATCTTCTTGACTAGATTCGCCATTATTTTGATTGTCCCCATTTTGTTCTTCAGAGGTTTTAAAAATTTCTTCTTGTTCGTTTTCTAATTTTTTTTCTATTTCCATAATAATCACCTGCTTAAACGAACACGTGGATCAACCACGGAATACATAATATCTGAGAACAAAGTTCCAAGGACAGATAAAATAGCTAAGAACATGTTGTATCCCATAACAAATGGAATATCAGCCTGTGTTGTAGCTTTATATGCAAGGTTACCAATACCATTGATACCGAATACTTGTTCAGTAATCATCATACCACCAAATAATGATGGTAAGATTCCTGCGAGGAGTGTAACAAGTGGAATAAGTGTATTTCTAAAAGCATGTTTATAGATAACTCTTTTTTCACTTAAACCCTTAGCACGAGCTGTTCTAATGTAATCAGCACTTAATACTTCCAAAGTGTTTGTTCTTGTATAACGCATCAAACCACCAATGGAAAGAAGAACAGATACAAAGATTGGCAAAACTAAGTGCCATGCCATCGAACCAAGTTTTTGGAAAAAGCCTCCGATAGTATTTGGGAAGGTTGCTGAAGCATCGATAAGTCCACTAGCTGGGAACCATCCTAAATCAACAGCGAATACTTTGATAACAATTGCACCAAAGAAATATGTTGGAAGGGATATGCCTAACATCGTTAATACAGTAACTGTATAGTCGCGGACTGAATATTGGTGAGTAGCACTGGAAACACCAAGAGGAATTGCAATTAAGAATTGGAAAATTGTTGCAATCAAAGCTATGCTGAAAGATACCCACATATTTTCAGAAATGACTTGGGCGACAGGTTTACGATAAATGAAGGAAACACCTAAATTTCCACGTAACATATTGCCTAACCAGCCAATATATCCTTTGCATATTCCTAAAAATGAATTGTCATCCAATCCATATAATTTCAAATAAATATCAATACTCTCTTGAGATACAGCTCCTGACATCAATTGCGATGAGAATTTTTGCATAATATAGTTGTTAGGAATTAAACGAACCATAAAATAAATAATTACAGAAACGCCAAGAAGTACTACTAAAGATATCAATATACGCTTAACTATATATTTAAACATAATACCACCAAAAGCAAGGCGATTTCTCGCCTTGCTTAATTATTATTTTCTATTAGAGAAATCGTTGTTGTTGCCAACGTAACCAACTTCCCAAATTTTACTTAATAAGCCATTATATGAAGAACGATCACTTTCTTTTGTAAATGTGCTTTCATCAAGTTTATTCTTATTGTAAGCGAATAAATCATCTCTTTGATATGTTGGAAGTTCAACAGCCAAATCCATAACTAAGTCTAAACATTCAGAATAAATAGATTTACGTGTATTTTCATTTAATGTTTTACGAGCAGCATCAATTTTTGGAGATAACTCATTTTTAATAAGATTTTCTTCAAAGTCATACTTACCACCAGCATTTTTTCTAATAGCATTATAACCCCAGTTCAATGTTGAAGTTGCTTTTGAATCCCAGTGATAAACTTGATACATATCTGGATCAATTGTACTACCCCAAGCAGCTGCCCAAACAGTCAAAGCACCGATTGATAATTTACTTAAAGCATTGGAGTCATTTGTAACTGTAATCTTAAATCCATGTTCATTTAAAATTTCAGAAGCATGGAGCAAAGCATTATATGCAGGGTGATCAGTTTCTGCACCAGCAATAGTGAATGTATATTCAAGCTTATCGCCATTTAATTGATAAATACCATCTCCACCTTTTGTATATCCAGCATCGATAACTAAATCTTCTGATATCTTACCAGTGCTATCATAATCATAATATAATCCAGCTTCTTTTGGATAAGCCCAAGAAGAACGGGACATAGAACGATAAACAGGAGAAGCAGAGTCACCATAATATGTTACAGTTTCTTGAATATCAATAGCATGCATAATAGCACGACGAACGTTGACACTAGGAACTTTAGCAGCATTGATACCAATATAACCATAACCAGCAGTTTCAATAGAAGTGCTGCCAATTCCTTGAGAAGACAAATTATTTAATTGTCTAACAATTTCAGGTTTACAGTTAGGTTGAGTAAAGTCAACTGCACCAGTTGTCAAAACGTCGACCATACGTGATGTAGGGACAATTTGATAACGAAGATATTTGATAAGTGGTTTTCCTAAAAGGAATTTATCATTTCTTTCATAGTAGATAACGTTATTGTTGCGGAAACTACCAGATGTAACATTTTCAGTTCCACCATTGCTATTAGCAGCAACATATGGACCAGCACCAACTGGAACGCCAACTTTATCAGGACTATTTACAACGTTTTCATAGAATTCTGAATTACCATATTCAACACCGAAATTAGATTCATAGTCAAAAGCTTTGATATGTTCAGCATCAGAATAATAATACATTGGAGCAACACCGAAGGAGAAGTTCCAAATAGCTTTAGGGTCAACATTATTAATAGTGATGGACAAAACTTCATTATAGTCTTTATTGACAGAACCATCAGCATTATAATGTGTTCCACAAGCTTCATAAGTTTTGCCATTTACTGTAACAGCTTCATCCTTATTGACAAATTTAATACCAGAAATATTAGGGAATTGACGTTTTCCAGAGTTCTTTAAGTCTTCGAAGTATTTAGATTTTGCTTGATTGACTAAATAAGTATCTAAATCAGAACCAGCAGACCAATAATCAATAACTTCAGAAACACCAGTTGGATCACTCATTTTATGATTATAAACAGCGTTGATTGCTTGTTCAGAAGTCCAAGAGCGAACTTCTTTATAATCACTGGCTAAATCACATGTAAACGAACCTTGACCTTTTTTATTGAATTGAATATAACCTTCACTATATAAGAAAGCTTCAACATCTGTAGTGAAAACATTCTTTAATGTGCCACCATCTTCGTTTTTAAAACTATAATCTGTAGCTGAACCTTTAGCATTAGTAAAGTCAGTTTCAAGCATTTCCTTAAATAAAGATAAAAGTTTTTGGAAATCTTCAGCAACATGTTCATAAACACCAGAAGAAGACTTGCTAGCAAGGTATGAATAAATTTGATCAGAAGTTAAAGATTCATCATGTTCATCATCAATTTCCTGAAGAGCTGCTTTTAAATCATCAATACGAGCAGTAGCTTCGATTTGGAATTGTGATTCGAATCTATCTTGTTCATCCTTTCCTTCCTTACCTGTACGATATTCACTAAGACCAACAATGTCTGTGGAATAAATTGTACTTGAACCACTATAAACTGGATCAAGGTAAGTATAAAGATTGAATAAAACATCCTTCATTGTTAATGGTGAACCATTTGAGAAAAGAATATCGTTTTTTAAGACAAAATAATAGGTTGTCTTTAAATCAACATCTTCTACACCATTATTGCTCTCTTGAGCATAATCTAAAACAACTGTGGCTTCATTTTCACCATAGGCAATATTACCTTGTTTATCATTGGTGAGCATACCTATCTGTGTTAAGCTAATAACATTAGAGTCGGCAGTATTTGTTGAGTAAAATGGGTTAAAAACACCATCTACTTCAGCAGATGACATAACAAAAGGTGTTGTATCATTATTATAATTAGTTGTACTTCCAGAACTGTTAGATGAATTTGAAGAATTGGAAGTGTTAGAATTTGAACAACCTGTTAAAACTAATGATGATAAAAATAAAGCAGATAATAAATAATTCTTTTTCATTTTTTCTCCTTTCAAAATTATTAATATAATGTTTTTTCTAAAGTGATTTGATATAAAGAAACGGCTTCTGTAGTAACTCTCAAATCATTCATAGTTGTTTGAGTAATACTGAAATTTGTTACTGTAGAATTACCATCTTCATCTTCGAAAATAGCCTTGCTTAAATCGTATTCTAATGGACGATTTGTCCTGCTAGAGATATTGACGGTGTAATTAGAAACAGCAACATTATTTATTATAGCACCTTTTGCACGTCCAGCCAAAGAACTAATATAAACATTTTGTGTACGAGTATTTTGTGTTTCAACATCGACTGAGAAGTTGTCAAATGTAACATCTTTAACAGTGGCTTCATTTAAATATGGGAATATTGCAATATATAAATCACCTTGAGTTTGTTTATTATATTGTAATTTGAAATTTCTAATTGTGTGGCCGTTGCCATTGAATTCTCCACGATAATTATTGAATAATGGGAAATTCTCGCCATTAAAATCGATATCATTATAAAGTAAGACATTGGCAGAACCACTTACTTTTCTTAAATCGGAAATAGTGCGAACAACCGTATAATCACCTTCATAGAATTTAGCATAAACATTAACTACTGGAGATTCCTTATCTCCAGGATGTTTAAACTTAGAATCCCATAAAGTTGTTAATTCTTCATCGCTATAAAAATCTAAGAATGTGTATCCTTCAAGAGATTTAGTATAATTTCTATAATCCTCGAATTCCGCTCCTTTTTCAGTATCATAGACACCTAATGATTTAACTTCTCCAGAAACAGGATCAGTATAGCAAACATTGTATTGGAATTTGACATCTTCAGTCCAACAAGCATAAAGTGTTAAACCTTCAATACCAACTTTTTCAGTTTCGAAATCAAATGGATCTGAATATGTATAACTAGGATTATCTTCAGTACTTGTTGAATCAAGAGTTCTAGTTTTATACCAACCTGTTAAAACATATCCTAATTTTCCGACAGTGCCTGCTTGATAAGGATCGAAAAGATAAGTTCTATCCTCTTTACTTTCTAATTCATATTTATACTTAATGTATTCAGTATCTTTTTCATTGCACTGGCCACCATTTAAATAGAAATAAACTTCTGTTTCAATAGAGCCGTTATTATTTGAATTACAAGAAACTAATCCAATTGAAGCGATTAACAAAGATAATAATAAAAACTTACTTCTTTTCATTTTTCGCCTCCTTAATTTGCAGAATAATCAATAACTATATTATCGTAAGAAAAGTTATAAACTGCTTTAGCTTCTAAAGATAAATTATCTCCAAAATCAATATAAGAAAAAGTAAATGAAGTAAAATGATCATTTTCAACTTTCAATTCAAATGCAAAATCTTTAACATTAGTAAAAGAACTTTCATTAAAGAAATTAGATAAAGAATCCTGTTTAACGTTTCCTTTAAATCCATCTGAAGTTTCAGTAACATTTTCAAGATATTTATCTTCAAAAGTGAAACTTAAGAATTGCTCAGGAATAACATAACTTTTTTCAGTAGTAATTCCATAGTTATCAGTATAGTATTGTGTTTCACCAATTGTTACATAAGAAGTATTTTCAATATTGTACTTATTAGGATAAGCAATACTGAAGTTAGGATTTAATCTACTGGTTGAAGTTGAAAGACTTGTCCTGATTGAATCACCTCTTTGAATTTTGAATTCATTAGAAGTTTCATAAACTATATCATCACCATCTATCAATTTGTAATTGCTAGAGTAAGATGTGAAATTATCAGAAGTATTAATATAAATTTGTTCGAGTTTAGAATGTGGAACATTTGAAGAAGAGCTATTGTTATTATTGCAGCTAACTAACGAAATTGCCACTAAAGGGAGAAGGGCAACAATTAAAGATTTTCTCATAATGCTGCACCTCCTTTCTTTTTAGTAACAATTAAGGCAACACCAGCTGCAGATACTAAAGCAACGATAGATGCAGTTACTGCAACTGCAACATTGCCAATTTTATTTACTGCTGCAGAATTTTCAATCTTGCTATTCAATGCATCAGTATAAGCTTTAAATTGAGCTTGGAAAGCATCTAATTTAGAAGTATCAAGATATTGACGATCTTCTTGATCGATCTTATTGACATTTCTTAATATAGCAAGGTATTCATCAAGCTTAGATATACTGAACGAACCTAAATTATTGATATCATCTACCAAATAATCATAAGTCTTAGAAACTTGTTCACTCTTCAAATCATAATAAGTATTATAGGCATCTTCAAGTTTTAAAGCTAAATCAGTAACATCAGCAGATGAGTAGCCAAATTTTGTTAAATCTTGATTTAACGCATTGTAATATGTACGACCATTTAATATAGCATCCTTATCTTTCAAAGTAATATTTTCAGGTAAAGAATTAACTGTATCAATATAATTCAAAGAATTTCTATTCAATGTTTCACCAACTTCAGTTGTATTAACTTTATCGAAGTCGAAGTAAATAATATAAGGAATAGAAGAATATGTAGAAGCAACATAGTTAGATGGAACAGCAACGCTCAATCTGCTAACAGTTCCAACATATCCAACAAATTGATTGTATCCAAGTTTAATATCACCATTGAAGTTAAGATATGCTGTCAAAATTTTATAAATTTCAGAAGAGGTATCATAAGAAATACTGCTATTTAAAATTGTTGTAGTCAATTGTTCATCATAACTTAAAACTGGTAATTCATTTTGATTATCGACAACATTCATTGCTTCAAGAGCAGGGGCATTAGTAGAACGGAAAGTAACTTTATTTAAATTGTTAGATCCGCTGAATGCACCGATTCCAATTTTAACTAAAGCATTAGATAATGTCACTCTTGTAAGATTTCTGACATTGCTTACAGCATACATTTGAATGTATGTTGCATCATCTTTCATAACAAAATCAACATCAGTCTTACTAGATGGATAACAGTTAAGAGCATACTTACCATTATTCATCTTAACATATAAAACGCCATTATCAATTAAGCAATAATCATTGACTTCACTTGTAATCATGCCAAAGTTTGTGAAAGATGCTAATTTTACATTATTATAGAAGGCTGTTTCTCCTATATAAGAAATAGTACTTGGAATATCAACTGTTGTAATATCAAGTCCAGAGAAAGCTTGTTTTCCAATGTAATTAACGTTTGGCATATCAATTGTTTTAACTGCAGAAGCAGCTAAGAAAGCAAAATCACCAATTGTTTTAGCAGAAGATAAACTCAAAGAAGTTAATCCTTTAGCGGCATAGAAAGCACCTTTGCCGAAAGTTTCAACTTTACTTAAATTAATTGAAGAAAGTTTTGTAGTATTCTTAAATGCTTCGCTGCCAATATTTGTAATATTAGTAGCATTGACTGTAACAAGACTTGAATCGCCACTGAAAGCAGAATCGCCAATACTAGTTACTTTTTCGCCTAAGCTAACTGTTGTTAAAGAAGTACAATTAGCAAAGCAAGATGTTGGTAATGAAGATAAAATACTAGATAAATTAGTTACTGTTCTTAAACGTGCGCAATTTTCAAAAGCAGAATCACCAACATATGAAACATTGCTTGGAATTGTAATTTCGTTCATTCTAGAACCATAGAAAGCTTGACTACCGATAGATGTTAATTTATTGCCAAGAGTAACTCTCATATTAGAATTAGAAATAGAAGCAAAGGCATTATCGCCAATTTCCTCAACATTTTCCAAATCTATTGTTGTCAATGAGTAATCGCCACTAAAAGCACCATTGCCAACACGACCAGCAAGGAATTTAAAATTGAACGAAGATAAACTTGTACATCCAGCAAAAGAATTATCACCAACTACAACATTGCCACTTCCAACAAAACTTACTTTTGTTAAAGATGTAAGATTTCTAAAAGCATCAGTTCCTAAAGTAACATCTTGTCCAATAGTAAGAGAAACTAAGCGTGTACCTGCTAAAACATCAGCACCAACTTTAACCCCATTAGGAAGTACAAAGTCAGTAATTGATGTTCCACTAAATGCATTATCACCAATTTCTTTTAAAGTAGTAGGAAGTACAATTTCAGAAATAGAAGTATTTTTGAAAGCATTTTTCCCAATAGTTAATAATCCTTCTGGAAGTTTAACACTAGTTAAATCAGCAACTTTTTCAAAAGCATTATTTCCAATTGTTTTTAAAGTAAGAACGTTGCTTAAATCAATTGAAGTTAAACCTTTAATTGCACTGAAAGCACCAGAAGAAATTGTTTCAAGTCCTGGGAATTCAGTAGCAAAATCAAACGAAGTTATATTGCTATTTGGAGCAACTAAATAAATAGTTTTTCCATCAGCACTAACCAAAACATTATTTGATATATTGGTTTTATAATTGATATTATCAGTAGCTACTTCAAAAGATGATACAGTGTTTGGAACAACAGAAGTACCAATCTTTTCAATGAATGTCTTACTGGCTAAAACTAATTTATCCAAATTGGTGCAACCAGAAAATACATCATCTTCTAAAGTAATATTGCTAGATGGAAGAGTGAAAGTTGTTAAGCTTAAGCAATCAGCAAAAGCTTCATTATCAAAGTATTCCACACCGCCTTTAAATGTAACTGAACTTAATGAAGTATTATTTTTGAAGGCATATTGGCCTACAAAGATTAAGTCATTTTCAACAGTGACTTTCTTTAAAGAAGTGCAATCTTCAAAGCAACCTTCTGGAATTCTATCAGTATAAATAGTGACATCTTCTAGTCCAGATCCTTTGAACATATTTTTAGAAAGTTTGGTATATTCACCAGAAGTAAATGATTTTAAAGAAGTACAATTTTCAAATGCTCCTGTACCTGCATTTCTAAGTGTCGTTATGTCAACAGTTTTTAAAGAAGTACAATTTCTAAATGCATTTTCTGCAAGAGCATAAATGTTAGAAAGATCAGCTTCCTCTAAAGCAACACAACCATCAAAGGCAGCTTTATTAATTATAGAAACAGTTCCAATATTAGCTTTCTTTAAAGAAGTACATTTTTGGAAAGCATATTGATTGATTGTTGTAATGTTTTGATTAGAAGTTGGAGTTGCATTTGGATTGACTTTAAATTCAACTTCTTGAAGATTCGAACAATTGTAGAATGCATATTTGCCAATTGTATTAACAGAATAAGGAATGATTACTTTTGTAATAAATTCATTGCCAGCAGGGATTTTATTAGCATCCCAATCGTCTTCATTGACAATAATCGACATATCTGTTGTATAAGAAGCGAAAGCATAATCAGAAATTTCAGTCAAGTTAAGTCTTTCTGGAATCTCAACAACACCATTTTCATCGCCTATACCTTTATAAGCAACTAATTTACCATTTTCAACAACAAATGGACTATTGACTACAATACGTTTACTAGCTAAGATGCTCGATTGTACGCCATCAATTGATACTCTCAATGTTAAAGTAGCAGAGCCTTCTTTGAGAGCAACAACATGGCCATCTTGATCAACTGATAAAACGTTAGGATTAGATGTTGACCAAGTTAATTCATAGCCTTGTAAATTCCATGGAGTAATTTCATAGTGCATGTAGATTTTTTCACCTGGATACATAGATATAGCACCAGTATATGAAGAAACATAGTTTGAACTGCCTGTAGTTCCAATATTAGCAGTTTGTCCCCCACGAGGGAAAGCAAACTCTGTATCAAAATATGTAAATTGAATATCTTTTAAAGTTGTAGCAGCTTTTAAAATCTTATTCGAATTACGAGTGACGATCAAACGCAATGTTGCTCTTGCAACATATCCATCTGTTGTAACAAAGCTAGCTGTAATAGTTGAAGTGCCAGCAGATAAGCAATCTACTTGACCACCTTTAATAATAGCAACTGATTCATTGCTTGAAGACCAAGCAAGTGAAGACATATATTTTTGTTTTTCAGCTTCATTCAAATTTTTAAAATTTTCAGAAGAAGAATTGATATATTGTGTTAAATCTATTGTTTCACCAACTTTTCCAGAAATTGATTGAAGAGCTAATCCTTCTGAATTAACAAAGTTAATAGAGCCTTTAGAATCAATATCTGTACCTGGAAGATTGACAAAATAGTAATTGGAATTCATTGCATAGTCTTCAACCATGATACCTATACCATTGGTTAAAGCTAAACCATTAGCACCTGAGCCATTTGCTAAGCTTGGCAAATAATCAGTGATTTCAAATCTTACAGAAGATGTAGTTCCTTTTTCTGTTCCATAAACTGGAATTGGAGTAGAAGAAAGATCAACTAAACTGCCAGCTTGTAAAATAAATGGACGAATATCCATAGCATAGTGATTATCATAAACTTCAACAGTTAAATAATAGCGATAATCTCTTAAAGAGCGATCATATTCTGATTCATATTTAACATTTTTAATAATAGGAGCTTCATTATCAGCTGTAAATTTAAATGAGAATGTATTATTTAAATTTGTATTGACGCCACCATCACCATAGTCTAATTTAGCTTCCATAGAAACTGTGTAAGTTGAATTATTCTTAAGACCTACTTCAGTAGCTAAGATATTCAATAAATCAGTAGAAGGATAGCCATTATATGCACGAATCTGATCATGATTTACATGATAATAAATCACTTCGCCTGTAGCATCATCAGTAATTTTAGTAATTACTTCTTTACCACCTCTCATCAAACCGGCATAAATTGTTGTAATACCATTGATAGATGTAGAACTTGTACTAATTGCAGCATGTTCCTCAGATGCTGGAATAGCGTCGTATCCACTAGGAATATCATAAACATAAGAACCTAATGGAATAATGTAGTTAGAGAAATATGTTCCATAAGGAGTTGTAGCATAATAATCAGCTTTAATTTTATCTTCATCATCTATTGCTTGATTATGAGCAGTAGATTCAACTTCATAGAAAGTCTTATCAAATATTGGAGCCTTTGTCCAATCGCCAAAGAAGCCAAGATATGGAGCATTTAAATCGATTTTAGCTTCGGTATTATCTTTGAGACAAGTGAAACCTTCGATATACATACCATTAGGGAATAATTCCTTAATTGATCTTTTTTCTTCAGCAGAAAGAGTTAAAGTTTGTTCTATTGTTACAACACTATTAGCAGGAACTGTAACAACATCGCCTTCTAATGTACCAACATCAGAAAGAAGTTCTACTGATTGTGAAGGATTTAACATATTTGCGTGTTCAGCAACATATCTACTATCATAAGTCGAAACAGATTCAGTCATTGTTTCATTGCTTATTGTATATGAAAGTGAGTCTGTAGAACTCATATTTACAATATTATATTTGAGTTTATAAACACCAGTTTCATTTGGATCATCACCTATTTCAAGTTTACTTCTATCAGTGCCATCAACAGTGATATATCCTTGAGTGGTTGTAGCTTCCTTTAAACTGGCTAAACCAGCGCCTTGCTTACGAGGAGAATATGGGTTTCCATATTGATCCAAAGCAATAGTTGCAGTAGACATTAAAAGTTGCATTGATAAAGCATTGACTTCTGTTGGTTTAAATTCTGGGAATTTTTGTTTAACGTATTGACGAATTAAAACAATAGCACCACACATGTTAGGTGAAGCCATAGAAGTACCACTTAATGTATTGTATTTGTTTCCTGGGATAGCTGAAAGAATATTACCACCATGAGCAGTAATTTCTGGTTTTAATTTTAAATCAGGAGTTGGACCCCAGCTAGAGAAATTTGACATGAATGGTCCAGCTTGTTGTTCGCGGCTAAATGTTAAAGAACCACTAGATTTTTTAGCTAAAACTTCACCATCATCTTGGCTGATTGAACAGAAAGGAATAGCTAAATTGTTACCAGCAGACATTGAGATTTCACCGGAAACATTATTATATAAGATTGCACCTATTGCGCCATGTTCAGCCGCAATACGGGCTTTATCTTCAAATGAATTAGTACCACGACGAACAAGAGCTATTTTTCCTTTAACATCAATAGTAGAGTAATTAATATTTAAACCAGCACCTGGAACAGTAACATATTCTATTGTTTTTGAACCAGTTTGTGGAAGATCTAACATATCTGCAAAATTATAAGCAACACCTGTAGAATTATTAGATTCAATATAATAGAAAACATAGCCTTCATCGGAAACGATATAATTGGATTTTACACCACTAATAGATGCTACAGATAAAGCACCTTCATAAGTAGATGGAGATCCAACAGTACCTGCATCAGGAGTTGTAACTTTATTAGTATTGCCGCCTGCAGTATTAAAACCCGCTGAATAAGAGTTACTTGCAGCAACAACCAATGAAATTCCAGCTTTTTCAATAGAATCATAAACTTTATTTAAATAGTCTTCATCAGTTGGACGTGTAAAACCGCAACTAGTACCTAAAGACATATTAATAGCATCAACACCAAGCAAAACAGAATCTTCAAGTCCAGCTAAAATATCATCAGTATTAGCACCTTCTTTAAAGTCTGAGAAAACTTTCATCAAAACTAATTGCGCATTTGTTGCAACACCGGTAATAGTATCATCTTTACCAGCAATAATACCACCAACGTGGGTACCATGTTCAGAAGAAAGAGGATCGACAACAGGATCATGATCAGCATAGTCATATGCAAATGGAATTTTACCATTAATATATACATCAGAAGCTTTTAATCCTGGAGTAAGTTGTGCAGCTACACTTTCATCAATAACTTTTTCAATATCACTTCTTTTAAATAATTGTGTATCTTCTGCAGGAATATTTTGGAAAACTGAGTGATGAGTATCAAAACCAGAGTCCAAAATAGCAACTACAGTATTAGATCCATCAAATGGAACATCAGATGAATTGAAAATACCTGTATCATAAACATCTACAACATTTGTTGTAACATCTTGTTTATTACCGGATACTGTTTGAGGTAAAGCATAAGCTTCACTGACAGAAACATCGTAAACATTTTTAGTCTTTTCGATATTTGTTACTGTACCATAAGTAGTTTCAACACCAAAGCCATTCAATAAAGTAGTATATTGATGAGTGACTCCTTCAATCAAATGTTGATCTTGAAGTCTTTTTATTAAAGACTTTTGTTCAGAAATTAAAGAATTAGAATATTTAATGCCCTCTTCTGAACTCGCAAAGTCTGTCAAAGAATCATATTCATCTTTTTTACTGTTTTCATAAAGATCTGACAACGATTCTTTTTCCATAGTAATAATAAGATGAACTTTATCTTCACTTTGCAAACCACTAATGGTTGAAACATAATTAGAATTAAAATACTTTTCATTCTCTGTCAAAGAAGCAATTAAATCTAATTGTTCTGCATTAAGATTTTGTTGACCATCACCAGTATCTTTATTTCCATTTGAAGAAACAATACCAGCGCAACTAGACAAAAAGCCTAATGAAACTACACCAAAAGCGGTTAACAATTGTTTAAATTTTCTCATATATTGTTACACGCCTCCATACAAACAAAAAACATAAAATTTATGACTAATAGAAAGTATAGCTTAATAAATTCAATAAGTAAAGTAAAAAAATTTCAAAATAAATTAAAAAAAGCCTATTTTTTTAATTTTAAGCAATTGTGAAATATGTAACCGCATACATTATAAAAATATAATCTTTTATTAAAAAACAAATAAAATTTCTTATATATTAAAGCGTTATACATGCATATACTTTTTTAATATAAATTGTACAAAAAAACTGCCGCAAAAGCAGCAGTTTTATTTTGTAAGTTTAAACTATTTAATGATAGTTGTAACTGTACCGGCACCAACAGTACGTCCACCTTCACGGATGGAGAACTTTGTTCCGTTTTCAATAGCAACTGGGTGAATGAGTTCAACTGTAAATTCAGTATTATCACCTGGCATGACCATATCTGTACCTTCTGGTAATGTGATAACACCAGTAATATCAGTAGTACGGAAATAGAATTGTGGACGATAGTTTGTAACGAAAGCTGTGTGACGACCACCTTCTTCTTTAGTAAGAATATAAGCTTGAGCTTTGAAGGTTGTGTGTGGAGTAACAGAGCCTGGTTTACAAAGAACTTGACCACGGACGACATCATCACGGTTGACGCCTCTTAAAAGGACACCAACGTTATCACCTGCAGCGCAGTAGTCAAGAGTCTTACGGAACATTTCCATAGATGTAACGACAGCTGTTCTTGTAGGTTTAATACCAACAATTTCAACTGTTTCGTTAGCATGTAATTCACCACGTTCAACACGGCCAGTAACAACTGTACCACGTCCAGTGATTGTTAAAACATCTTCAACAGCGAGAAGGAATGGTTTATCAATATCACGTGCTGGATCAGGAATGTAAGTATCAACAGCATCCATAAGTTCCATGATATGTTTAGCTTCTTCTGGATCACCATCAAGAGCTTTACGAGCAGAACCACGAATGACTGGGACTTCATCGCCTGGGAAGCCATAAGAGTTCAATAAGTCACGAACGTCAGCTTCGACGAGGTCGATTAATTCTGGATCATCAACGAGATCAGTTTTGTTTAAGAAAACAACGATATAAGGAACACCAACTTGACGTGCAAGTAAGATGTGTTCACGTGTTTGTGGCATAACGCCATCAGTAGCTGCGACAACGAGAATTGCACCATCCATTTGAGCAGCACCGGTGATCATGTTCTTAACATAGTCAGCGTGTCCCGGGCAGTCGACGTGAGCATAGTGTCTCTTGTCTGTTTGATATTCGATGTGAGCGGTGTTAATCGTGATACCACGAGCTTTTTCTTCCGGTGCACTATCGATTTGATCGTATGCCATTTCCTTAGCATCGCCTTTAGCAGCGAGAACTTTGGTAATAGCAGCGGTCAATGTAGTTTTACCATGGTCGACGTGACCGATGGTACCAATGTTGACATGTACTTTACTTCTGTCAAATTTTTCTTTTGCCATAGTTATTTATCCTCCCTATAGATACTATTAAATAGTATAGCAAATCAAGCGAAAAATCAAGATGTTATGAATTTCTCTTGCGAACAATTTCATCCGCAACAGATTTAGGAACTTCTTGATAGTGATCAAATGTCATAGTATAAATACCACGACCTTGAGTCATAGAACGAAGATCGGTAATATATCCGAACATATTACCAAGTGGAATGTAGGCGGTAATGACTTGAGCATTTCCGTGCATTTCCATACCATCAACGAGACCACGTCTAGAAGAGACATCTCCTAAGACAGTTCCGAGATAGTCAGCTGGAGTTGTAATTTCAGCTTTAACAATTGGTTCAAGTAAACATGGTGAGCACTTATTAGCAGCTTCTTTAAGAGCTAAAGCAGCAGCCATTTTATAAGCGGCTTCAGATGAGTCGACATCGTGGTAAGAACCATCGAATAATGTAGCTTTAATATCGATAATTGGATAACCAGCGATAAGACCACGGTTTAAAGATTCTTTCAATCCATCAGCTGTTGGTTTGATATATTCTCTAGGAACAACACCACCAACAATAGCGTCGACAAATTCGAATCCTTTGCCTGGGTTAGGTTCAAAACGAACCCAAACGTGACCATATTGACCATGACCACCAGATTGTTTAATGTAACGTCCTTCACATTCACCAGTTTTCTTAATTGTTTCACGATAAGCAACTTGTGGAGCACCAACATTACATTTAACACCGAAGTCATCTCTCAAACGAGTAACATTAACATCAAGTTGTAATTCACCAACACCGGCAATAATATTTTGACCAGTTTCAGCATTTGTATAGAAGCGGAATGTTGGATCTTCTTCTTGAAGTTTTAATAAAGCAGCTGTCATTTTGTCTTGATCAGCTTTTGAAGCAGGTTCAATAGCTTCAGAAATAACTGGTTCAGAGAAAACGATTGTTTCAAGAGAAAGAATACGAGATTCATCGCAAAGTGTATCACCTGTGCCAGTAACTTTTAAACCGACAGCAGCACCGATTTCACCAGCAGAGATAGAATCAACATCTTGTCTCTTATCAGCATGCATTAAGACCAAACGAGAGAATCTCTCTTTGGTTGCTTTATTTGTATTATAGACATATGTACCGGTTTTTGCGATACCTGAATATGCTCTAAAGAAGCATAAACGGCCAACAAATGGATCGGTCATAATCTTAAAGGCTAAGCCGCAGAAAGGAGCATCATCAGTTGCTTCAACTTTAACGACATTTCCTTTTTCATCAGTACCTTCAGTTGCAGGAACATCAACTGGAGAAGGTAAATAGTCGATTACACCATCGAGGAGTAAACGAACACCTTTATTCTTATAGGCAGAACCGCAGAAAACAGGGAAGAATTCACCTGTAATAGTACCAGCACGAATAGCTTTCTTGATTTGTTCAACTGTAGGTTCTTCGCCGCCTAAAACTGCCATCATTATATCTTCATCAAAGTTTGCGAGATTATTGAGCATTAATTGACGATATTCGTTAGCTTTATCAACATAATCAGCAGGAATTTCTTCAATAGTAGGTTCCTTTGTGGAATCTTGCATATTGTACATAATTGCGCGCATTGTAACTAAATCAATGACACCGCGAAGATTGCTTTCAAGACCTATTGGATATTCAATAGCACAACCATTTGCACCAAGCTTTTCTTTAATTGAACGGACAGACATCTCATAGTCAGCACCGATAGCATCAAGCTTATTAACAAAGACAACTCTTGGAATCTTATATTTTGAAGCTTGTCTCCAAACAGTTTCAGTTTGTGGTTCAACACCGTTCTTACCATCAAGAACAGTAACTGCACCATCAAGAACACGTAAAGAACGTTCAACTTCAGCTGTAAAGTCAACGTGTCCCGGGGTATCAATAATATTGATACGATAGCCTTTCCAGAAGCATGTTGTTGCAGCAGATTGAATTGTAATACCGCGGTCTTGTTCTTGTTTCATGAAGTCCATGGTAGCAGAACCATCATGGGTTTCACCAATTTTATAGTTTTCGCCTGTAAAATAGAGAATACGTTCTGTAGTTGTTGTCTTACCAGCATCGATGTGAGCCATGATACCGATATTACGGGTTTTTTCAAGCGGATATTGACGTGGCATATACTACTCCTCCTATATTACCAACGATAGTGTGCATATGCTTTATTAGCTTCAGCACTCTTATGAGTATCTTCTCTCTTCTTAACTGAAGCACCGGTGCCATTAGCAGCATCGATAATTTCGCCAGCTAAGCGATCTTCCATACTCTTTTCGTTTCTTAAACGGCTATAATTAACTAACCATCTAAGTCCTAAAGTAACACGACGTTCTGCCGAAACTTCAACAGGAACTTGATAGTTACTTGCACCAACACGACGAGCCTTTAATTCGAGTTCAGGCATGATATTGCCTAAAGCTAATTCGAAAACTTCAAGTGCTGGTTTGCCAGTTTTGGCTTCAATCTTATTAAAAGCATTATATAAAATGGTTTGAGCTGTTGCTTTTTTACCATCTAACATAATCTTATTGATTAAGCGAGTGACTAATTTTGAATTATAAATTGGATCAGGTAAAACATCACGTTTGCTGATACTTCCATTCTTACGTGGCATTATTCATTCCCTCCCATTACTTAGCATCGCGTTTTGCGCCGTATAAGGAACGACCTTGTTTACGACCTTGAACGCCGAAGCATTCCGCAGCACCGCGGATGATGTGATAACGAACACCTGGTAAATCCTTGACACGTCCACCACGGATTAAAACTACTTTGTGTTCTTGCAAGTTGTGGCCAATACCACCGATATAAGCTGTGACTTCATAACCATTAGAAAGTCTAACACGAGCATATTTACGTAAAGCGGAGTTAGGTTTCTTAGGGGTCATTGTACCGACACGGGTGCAGACACCACGTTTTTGTGGGGCAGCTTGGTTTCTCTCACGCTTATTTAAAGAGTCCCAACGTTTACCTAAAGCAGGAGCCTTAGATTTTTCTACACCTTGTTTACGTCCTTGACGGACGAGTTGATTAATTGTAGGCATTTTTTCTCCTTCCGTACTTCTTAATGCACACTAGTCCAGGTGTTTATTCATGTTCCCACAAAAATAAAGGCCTGGAAGGCTGTACGTGCTATATGATAATATTATTTTTCTACTTTGTCAATAATATTCAAAATATTTTTCAACAAAAAAACTAGCGCTTTTCGGCTGCTAGTTAAAATAATTTATTTATCAAATTTTTTTATTTCTTCTTCTTTTTCGGCAATACGTTTTGCTTGTTCAGCATTTCTTTTTTTATAAAGGACACCAATAGTAATAAGAAGAGCTATTAATCCAAGTCCAAGTATTATATCAGCAATAATAAATCCAATCATTTTGCTTCCTCCATACTAATTTTAATTGTACCGCTTTGTTTATAATAGCCAAGATCAATTTGTTTTTTAGCTTCAGCTAAGCTGTTTTCATCTTTAACTTCAATTTTAATTGATTTCAATTTTAAAGGTTCGACATCTTTGCTAATCTTTAATTTTCCAAGACTTGATTTAACAATTAATTTTCCTTCTTGAATTAAAACTTTGCAAATTGTCTTTCTTTGACCATATGTGATTGTTTGATAATATTTCCTATCAAAGATATTAACATTTTCATATTTCTTGGCGTATTTTTGTAGTTCAGTAAGGTATCCACGCGATTCTTCACTAAGATCATTTAAAGATTCTTCAAAAGTTTTTGTTTCTACCTTTGCTAACTTAATTGCGACAACATCTTCATCGTTTTCTTCAACTGGTTGAACGTTTTTCATCTTTTCCTTGTTGATTTCGTTCTCCAAATTGAGCATTCTAATCTTATAATCTTTTTCTTCTTCGTTTTTGCTTTTTAAGAAAGCAAAAAGATATATTCCAGCAAAGCAGCAAGATAAGAATAAGAATGCAGTGATGAAAATAAAAATAACTAATAAAGGCGTATCCATGATTAATTTACCTCCGCTTTATTATTTCAAAAATCATTTTACTGATTTATGAAAACACCTTAATTTAACCATTTCTGGTTCCTTTGAAATTTTTTAAATTTCAAATTATACAAATATCACTTTGTACCAAGATTATTTTAGCAAATAATTTTATTTGAGCAACTATATTCATACATTTTTCTAAAAATAGTTGCTTTTTTTAGAAAAAAGAGAAACTTTTAAACGTAAGCTTCTAAAAAATTGTTTCTAATAAAATCAAATACTTTGCCAAAACTTTTGATTTTATTATTACAATCACCATAAGAAATGCATTTTCTCTTAAAAATATGTCTTTTTTTATGGTGAAAGGCTTTTTTCGTAAAAGTTTTATTAAAAAGTAAACGATTTGAACCTTTTACATGAAAATTATACAACACACATCTTATAAAATCTAATTTTTTCGACATTTTTTTGCATTTTTTTAGTCTAAAAAATAATTCGAGAAGCAATAATGAAATAAGCAATGTTGGAATTGAGGCAATTGAGCCATATTTAACAAAATTTGCAAAATTTATTTTTATATCAAATCGTTTTAAAATCGACATCCACATAATACCAGCTAAAGCACCAATAGGTGTAAAATAAGCACCAATATTAGATCCAATAATCGCTGCATATATTCCTTTTAAATAATTAACTTGAGAGAAATTAGAAGAATTCAAAATCGAACTAAATAAAACACTCATAGGAATATTATTAATCAAATTAGCAGATATAAAACTAGAAAAGCCTACTGAAAAAATCACATCAAATTTATTTAGAAATAACGCTATTTTATCTGTAACACCAATGTATTCTAAAGACAAGGCAATAACAAACATTGATAAGACAAATGGAATCAAAGAAAAAGGCAACCTTTTTATAGTTTGCAGCACAACAATTTCGCTATTTTTTCTTATAATTTTATAAATACTATCGCATAATATCAAAGATATACATAAAGAAAATGTAATAATCCACATTTCAATATTAAGATAAGAACTTATGGATAAAAGAATTAAACATATAAATAAATGTATTAATCCTATAATAATTTGTGCCTTATCTAAAGTTATATTTTCATATTCTACTTTTTCTATTGGCTTTTTCAATTCTTTATAAAAAATAATAATTATAATTAATAAAGAAACTATACCTCCGCCAAAAGTAGGTAAAAACATAACACCTATATATGTGAAAAAATCTATTCCCGCAGAAGAAGCTAAATAAATATTAGTAGGATTTCCTATAATTAAAAACATACTCCAAGTATTTGCAGCAAAAAACTCTCCGAATAAATAAGGTAAAGGATTTATCTTAGCTTTTTTACAAAAACAACAAATAAATGGCGTGAAGGTTAAAATAATAATATCATTAGAGGTAAAAATAGTTAATATAGCAATCATCGAATAAAGAATTAAAAAAAGAGTTATCTGTTTTTTTATTTTTTTCTTTAATGCTATATTCGCTAGATACTTAAAGAAACCTAATTCATCTAAAAAGACTGATAAAAATGTCATGCTGATAAAAAGAACTAATATCTTTAAAGGATTGATAGCAGTATTTGATATCAAACGACTTCCAACATAATCCAACGGAACAAATTGAAAAATCAAAAGTATCAAAGCACCTATTAAAGAAATAATCCAATAGGTTCCTAGTGAAAACTTTTTTATTTTCACTTCTGGTTTAAACATAACTGATAAACAAACCAATATCGCAGTAACTACACAAATACAAATTATAATAATCATTTTTAAAACAAAATCATTTTATATCTTTTTTTAATTTATAAATACACTTTTTTATAAAAATTAACTCCTTTATTCATTTCTGCAATAAAAAAAGGTATAATTCAAATAACATAATAGGAGGAAAAAGTATGATCAAACTTGTTGTATTTGATTTAGATAATACTCTTGCTCCGATGTATAGTCCAATGAAAGAAAATACTTTGGCTAGTTTAAAAGATTTATCAAAAAAAGTTCATCTTGCTGTTGCATCCGGAAAAACTCCTTTTTATCTAGCTGGCTTTTTTCGTCAAGCCGGAATTAAAGATATAAAACTAATAGGAGAAAATGGAGCGGTAACTTATCTAAATAGTGATCTTCCATGCGAAGTTATCTATGCCCGTGTATCTCAAAAATATCTTGAAAATAGAGAAAAAATATTTTCTGACATTAAAAAATTACTCAGCAACAAAATTTGCTTTCAACCAAATGAAATTGCATTATCGTTTTTTTATAAAGGAAAAAAAGATAAAGAAAAAATTGAAAATTATTTAAAATCTCAAAACTATAATGACATTGATATCTATTATTTTGATAAATCAGTAGATATATGTCCAAAAAATGTTAACAAAGCTTATGGAATAAATCGCCTTGCAAAAAAAATGGAAATTGAACCAAATGAAATTATTATTGTCGGTGATAGCGAAAATGATATTTCTATGGCAAAATTCACACCTTATTCAATTGGAATAGGAAATTTAAAAGAAAACGTTAGATACAACGTAAAAGATATTAATAGTGCATTACATTTATTAAACATTATGGGAGATGAAATAGGATGGAAATTATAGGAAATGTACTTTATGGCCAATCCGGCGGTCCAACAAGTGTCATAAATTCTTCTGCTTTTGGACTTATAGAAGAAGCATATAAATTAGGTATAAAAAAAGTATATGCCGCTAGATATGGTATTGATGGAATAATAAACGATGATTTAATAGATTTATCTATCTTTTCAGAAAATGAATTAAAAGAACTCAAAACTATTCCTGGTGCATCATTTGGATCAGTAAGATACAAACTTCCAGAGTACGAAAAAGATTGTTCACCATTTGAAGAAATATTAAAAACTTTTAAAAAATATAACATCCGTTATTTCTTTTATAATGGTGGTAACGATTCCATGGATACTTGTTATAAAATTGATAGATTCCTTAAAACTATTAATTATCAATGTTATGTTATTGGAATTCCAAAAACTATCGATAATGATTTAGTTGAAATCGATCATACTCCAGGTTATGGAAGTGCAGCTAAATATGTAAAAGATACAGTTGAAGAAATTGTATCTGATAATCTTTCTTATAGAAATGCAAAAGTAAATATAATAGAAATAATGGGAAGAAGCGCTGGATGGTTAGCAGCTTCAAGTGCATTAGCTCATTTATCAGGATTAGGTCCTGATTTAATTTATCTTCCTGAAACCACTTTTTATATCGATGATTTTATAAAAAATGTAAAAAATATATACGATAAAAACAAAAGAATAAATATCGTTGTAAGTGAAGGAATTAAAGATAAAAATAACAATTTTATATCAGCCAGTCAAAAACAAGATATATTTGGTCATAACAATTTAGGTGGAGTCGGACAATATTTGCTTGGATATGTAGAAGAAAAATTGCATCTTTCAGGAAGAGCAATAGAATTATCAATTCCACAAAGAGCAGCTATTCATGATATTTCAAAAGTAGATCAAAAAGAAGCTATATTATGTGGAAGATATGCGATAAGAAAAGCGATAAATGGAACATCAGGAGTAATGATAAGCATGAAAAGAAGTTCTAATGATAGATATAAAATATCTTATGTCACTTCTTCTCTTGAAAAAGTTGCTAATGGTGTAAAACTTGTACCAAGCTTTATGATCGATGAAAAAAATCATCAAATGACAAAAGAATTTTTTACATATATCTGTCCTATTGTTGGAGCAGAAAATAAAGTTCATTTAAAAATAAATAGTAAAATTCTAAAAAAATAAAAGCATATCAATTGCTGTGTAAAAATATAATTGCTATATTTTTTATAGAAAGAAATTTGCTTTCAAAAAGGAGAAAATATGAAATTTTACACATCAAAAGAAAATAGATTAACATTCGTAGTCTCAAATAACGAATTAAAAGATGAAAATTTAATAGAATTAACTGCTAATACTCAAGAAGCCGCATTAGAAAAACATCTTCCTGTTGTCAATATTATCGGTAATAAAATTGAAATCACTGTAGGATCTATTCTTCATCCAATGACAGAAGCACATTTAATAGGTGCCATAGTTTTAGTCACGACAAATAAAGTTTATATAACTAACTTAAAATCTACAGATAAACCTCTAACTAATTTTATTTTAGAAGATGGTGAAAAGCCAATTGAAGTTTACGAATACTGCAATCTTCATGGACTTTGGAAAGTTTCTATTTAAAAATTTCTTTTAGTATTAATTAAATTATATGAGGAATAGTATTAAATACAATATTATTCCTTTTTTGTTTTAACCATTTATTGATTTAATAAAATCTATAACATCTAATAAAGAAGAAAAAATCTCCACTTTGTCCAAAAATTGTGAATCGATATTGACTAAATCTGGAATCATAACTGTGTTAAATCCACCATTAATAGCAGCTTCGATTCCAGAATTCGCATCTTCAACAACAAGACAATTTTCTACAGGAACATTTAATACTTTGCTTGCTTTTAAAAATATATCTGGATTTGGTTTTCCTTTTTCTACCATATCTCCTGTTATCAAAACATCAAATTTATCAAACAAATCACTATAATTTCTATATTCATCTATTATTTTGGAATATGTTGAAGTACATATAGCCTTTTTTATATTTTCATTATTCAAATAATCAATAATTTCTTTAGTTCCTTTTTTTAATATTAAGCCTTTTTCTTTTAATTCATCAAATATCATCTGTCGTCTTTTCTTACGAAAATATTCTGTTGGAACATTCTCTCCATATTTACTTCGCATAAAAGCATCTGAATTAGATCTTGCTAACCCCAAAGTTTTTTTAGCATCCTCATATGAAATATCATAGCCAAATTCTTTTCCGCCTTCGACCTTAGAAAGAATAGTAAAACGTTCTGTATCTATCAACGTTCCATCTAAATCAAATAAAACAGCTTCTATTTTTTTCATATATAAAATTTTATCAACTTAAAAATTTTACTTCAATAAAAAATGGTGCAAACCATTTTAAGTTTAAACACCATCTTTAATACGATAAACTAATACTTTGAATTAACTCTCATAGCATTTAATATAGCGATAACTGCTACACCAACATCACCAAAAACAGCAATCCACATATTAGTAATACCAAAAGCTGATAATATAAGAATTAACATTTTAATAGCTAAAGAGAAAATAATATTTTCGTAAGCAATTCTCATAGTTTTCTTAGATATTTTTTTAGCGATAATCAAATCCTTTAAATCATCATGCATGAGAACCATATCAGCAGCTTCAATTGCCGCATCACTTCCTACCCCGCCCATAGCGATACCTATATCGGATCTCATTAAACTTGGAGCATCATTAATTCCATCTCCAACAAAGCAAATGACATCTTCTTTCTTCTTTTCTTTGAAAATTTTATCTATTTCTTCAACTTTATTTTGAGGTAGTAAAGAAGCTTTATAATCTGTTAACTTCAAACTTTCTGCAACACTTTCAGCAATTTTTTCATTATCACCGGTGAGCATAATTGTTTTCCCACCATTTTTACTAAGACTTTCGATAGTTTCTTTCGCACCATCTTTTATTTCATCAGCTATGATAATTGATCCAAAAAATTTATCATTTTTAGCCACATAAACAACAGTGCCAACTTCTTCATTTTTAATAAAGTTGATATTATTATTTTCCATTAATTTTTCATTACCGCAGTATATCTTTTCACCATTTTTTTCAGCGATAATTCCTTCACCGGCAACATTAGTCAATACATAGTCCTTTTCAAAATCTTTACCATAAGAATTCATAATTGATAATGCGATAGGGTGATTAGAATTGCATTCAGCTATACTTGCCAAATGTAAAATTTCATCTTTTTTCTCTATTGGATAAACGTTCTTAATAGCAAAGTTTCCTTTTGTTAAAGTTCCCGTCTTATCAAAAATAAATGTATTTGCTTTATTAAATTTTTCCAAATAGTTTGTTCCCTTAATTAGAATACCATATTTAGATGCAGCACCAATTCCAGCGAAAAATGATAGTGGAATAGAAATAACTAAAGCACAAGGACAAGATACAACTAAGAAACTTAGCGCTCTATAAATCCATACTGACCATTCACCAGTAATTAAACTAGGAATAATAGCTAATAATACTGCTAAACCAACAACGATAGGAGTATAAAAACGAGCAAATTTAGTAATGAAATTTTCTGCCTTAGATTTTTGTGAAGTTGCATTTTCAACTAATTCAAGAATTTTTGAAACAGTAGAATCATAAAATTCTTTTTCTACTTTAATTTCTAACTGTGAAGTTAAATTAATTGTACCGCTGATGGCTTCATCTCCTTCTAAGACTTCTTTTGGTAGAGATTCACCAGTTAGCGCTTTAGTATCTAATGTTGATGCACCTTTAATTATTTTTCCATCAAGAGGTATTTTTTCACCAGGATTTACTACTATGATATCATCTATTTTTACTTCTTCTGGATCAACTTCTTCAACTCCATTTTCTGTTTTTAAATTTGCATAATCTGGACGAATATCCATTAAAGAAGTAATAGATTTTCTCGATTTTCCAGTAGCATAACTTTGGAAAAATTCGCCTACTTGATAAAATAGTAAAACTGCACAAGCTTCATCAAAACCTTCGATATCAAAATGATTTACGCCGCGATATATTGCCAATCCAAAAGCTCCAAAAGTTGCAACAACCATCAGAAAATTTTCATCGAGAAATTCTCCGTGAAAAATATTAGCAAATGCTTTATATATAACATCATATCCAATTGTAATATATACAATTAAATATAAAGCAAAAGGGAAAAGCCAATTTAAATTACCATTAAAAACTGTATCTAGTTTAACAATTTTGTCAGTTATAAAAATCGCAAAAAATAATATTAAACTGGCAATAATTCTAATTAATTTTTTCTTATCACGTTTAGACATAAAATTAATTACTTTCTTATAATTCGGCAATCAGGTTCAATTTTTTTACAAATTTTAACAGCTTCATCCACAATGCTTTCAAATTTTTCATCATCAGCAACTAGTGTTAACTTTTGGGTTAAAAAATTAACATTAACCTCTTGAACACCATCAATTTTAGAAATAGCATGTTCCATTTTTCCTGCACATACTGCACACTCTAAGTCTTCTAATCTGTAAATTTTTTTCATATGTACCTCCAAACTTACCAAATTTGAATAATTCATTAATTGAACACATGTTCATATAATGTTTGAATAAAATAGGATTTTAACCTATTTTCCTTCATTAACATGAGTTAAACCATATTCCATAATTTTTGAAACATGATCATCATCAATAGAATAAAGAACTTCTTTTCCCATTTTAATTCCTTTGACTAATTTACTAGATCTAAGGACTCTTAATTGATGAGATACAGCAGAAGATGACATATTAAGTATATCTGCAATCTCATAAACATAAAGGCTTTTCACTTGTAAACAGCTGAGAATCTTTGCTCTAGTTGAATCGCCAAACATTTTGAACAAATTAGCTAAAGCATCAATGGTATTTTCATCAGGAATCTTATTTTTAATAATCTCAGAATTTATTGCTTGTTGTTCTTCCATCGTTCCTCACATTTGAACATTTATTCATATGTTCTTTTATATTGTATTTCACTTATATTTTTTTGTCAATACTTTTTCTTTTCTTAAACTTTTTTCAATATACAATTTTCAAAATATTTTTCATATTTTTTACAAAAAAATTATTTTAATCTAGATATAAAAAATGTATAATGTCAATATAATATGTAAGCGGTTACAATAGGAGGAAAATATGACTTACACACCGGATAAAATTAGAAATATTGCTATCGTTGGGCACCAGGGCAGTGGAAAAACCAGTTTGGTTGAATCTTTAGCGTATAAATCTCAACTGATTAAAATCAAAGGAACAATAGAAAATAAAAATACCATTTCTGATTATCTTCCAGATGAAAAGAAAAAGCAGTCTTCTTTATCATCTTCAATTATTCCACTTACTTATAATGGTTATAAATTGAATTTAATTGATATACCTGGCAATGATGACTTTATTTTTGAAACAATAGGCATTACTAGGCTAGTAAAAGGAGCAATCTTAGTTATCGATGCCTCTAAAGGAGTTTTAGTCAACACTATAAAAAGTTTTAATCTGTTAAAAAAGCGTGGTGTTCCTATTTTTATATATGTTAATAAAATGGATAAAGAGAATATAAAATTTACCAACTTATTAACAGAAATAGAAGAAAAATTAGGTGGGAAAAAGTGCGTTCCATTTTCCTATCCTATCGGCAAACAAGATTCATTTGATGGTTTTGTCAATATTGTCGACCTTAAAGCAAGAAAATATAACGGAAAAGAATGCGTTGATGATGTCATTTATGATGATAAAAAACAAATTGTTTTCGAACTTCATAATAGATTATGTGAAGCTGTTGCAACAACTAATGATGAAATGTTAGAAAAGTTCTTTTCCGGAGAACCATTATCAAATGAAGAGATCAAAGCAGGATTGCGCCAAGGTGTTTTAAATGGAGAATTATATCCAGTTATCGTCGGTTCTGCTTTAAAAGATATAGGCATCAATACATTACTTGAAATGATGGTCGATTACTTACCTTCTCCTACTGATTTAAAACCTATTTCTGCTTTTGATGAAAATGGAAAAGAAATAACTATTAAAACAGAAATAAATGCTCCTATGAGTTTACAAGTGTTTAAAAACACATATAATCAATATCAAGGTCTTATCAGTATATTCAAAGTTCAATCTGGAAAAATTAAAGTTGGGGATGAAATATATTGTCCTAACAACAAAAAATTCTATCGTATTAATTTTTTATTTTCTGTTGAAGGTGAAAAATTATTACCAATTGATGAAGCAACTGCTGGTGATATCGCAGCAACAAATAGATTAGAAGAAATTAAATTATCATATACGTTATGCGATAAAGATTACCATATTAGATTTAAAACTGTTTCTTATCCTACATCTACTTATTTCAAAGTTATAGTTCCTGATACAAAAAAAGATTCTGATAAATTATTCCCTAGCGTTGAAAAAATAATGCTTGAAAATCCGACAATTTCATTAAGAAAAGATGAAGCTACTAATCAAATTCTATTTGGGGGTCTTTCAACAACACATTTAAATTACATGTTCTCTCGATTAGAAAATGAATATCAAATAAAATTCAAAGTTGAACAACCAAAAATTTCTTATCGTGAAACTATAACCACTACAGCCGAGAGTGAAGGAAGATATGTTAAACAATCTGGCGGAAGCGGATATTATGGAATTGTCAATATGGAATTTTCTCCAAGCGATCACACCGAATTTATTTCAACAGTATTTGGAGGACATATTGATAAAGGATATTTCCCTGCAGTTGAAAAAGGTTTCTTAGAAGCATTAAAAGAAGGCGGACTAATCAAAGCCCCTGTAATTAATGTTAAAGCAAATTTAAAAGACGGAAAACAACATTCAGTAGATAGTAACGAAATAGCCTTTAAAAATGCTGCTATACTAGCATTCAAAGAAGCATATAAAAAATGTAACCCTATAATACTTGAACCATATGATAAAATTATAGTCATTGTACCTAGTGAATATCTTGGAGCAATATTAAGTGATTTAGCAAAAAGAAGAGCAAGAATTTTATCAACCGATGAAGATGAAGGAGTTAATTTAAAGGTTACAGCGATTGTTCCAGAGTCTGAAATTCTTGAATATTCAAATGAAATCAAATCTTTAAGTAAATCTACTGCTTTCTTCAATTTGAGTTTCTACGATTACGAACAAGTACCAGAATTAATTTCTAATAAAATCTTAGCTACTTACAACAATGAAAAGAAATAGTAAAAATCTCTGCAATAGCAGAGATTTTTAAATTTTTCTTAACTAAATTTGTATTGACAATATTTGAATGTTATAATTTTTTTATAAAGCTTAAGGAGCCCCCCTTCAATGAAAAATCCTGATGATATAATCTCTACTACAGACGACTTATTCTTTTCAGCTCGAAATTATTATAATCATGGAAAGATAGAAGATTGTTACAAAATTATTAATAAACTTGCTTATGAAAATAATCCCCGTGCATTATTCATAAAAGGAATTATGATTTTAAATAAATGCATATCTTCAAATGATGATGGTGAAAAATATATCTATCTAGCAGCAAAATATGATTATCCACTTGCTTTCTCATTACTTATACTTAATAAAATAAGTAATTCTGATTTTGGTAATGCAATAAATTTTTATAAAGAAAATAATAGAATTGATGAGCCATTATTCAAATTATTTTACGCAATGGCGCTATTAAATATTGGAGAAAAACATCCATATTACGATATGGCATATGATATTTTGCAAAACATAAAACCAGAGATACAAAAAATAAAAGATAAAACCATTGAAAACTATTCACTTTATGAAGAATTCAATCTTTATAATAAAAACTTCTATTTAAATTTAGATGAAATATTGGCTGCTTATCATTGTGACTTCATGCTCTTTTATTATGTTCTTCCACAAAAAGCTACAAAGGATTTATATTTATCTAATGCTGATTCAGCAAATAAATATATCAGCACTCCGCGAAGTAAATTCTACTATTTAAAAATATTGCTCTTAACTAGAATGAAAAATTATTTTAATCTAGGAATAGAAGAAAACATCAATAAAGAAATAGAAGAGTTTAAAATTGCCTTCAAAAACTTAAAAGAACACGAAAGAAATTATTATAAAGCAACATATAATCAAATACTTGAAATATTTAGTAGCGCTCCATATAAAATAAATGAATAAAAGTTAAATATTTATTAAACATGATGTTTCATAAAAGCTGAAATGATTGCTTTTGTAAAACATCGTGTTTTATTTTTCAAAAAATAAATTTTATTGAACAAAACACATAGTTTTATTCATTATTTTAATTGAAAAGAAAAACAAAAATACGTATAATATTCATGTTTTGTGGGGTATTTATTTTGATTCTTTCTTATAAAAGTGGCACTATTTTTTCAAAATATAATTATCAAAATAAAGAAATTGTAAAAGATGTGTCTTTTAAGATTGCTGAATCCTCTTCTTTAGCCATAATAGGAGAAACTGGATCAGGCAAAACAATTATTGCTAACTCAATAATGAATTTGTTACCACCAGATATCAAATCGACTAATAATGAAATAATATTTGAAAATAAGAATATAACCAATTACAAAAAAATAAAAAAACTACTCGGTAGCAAAATAATTTACATTCCACAAAGCGGTAAAGATGCTCTTTCTCCAAATCTAACAATAAAAAAACATTTTATAAATATTCTTAAAAGGAACAAATATAAGAAAAAAGACTTTAATAATATAATCGCAGAAAAATTAAACAACGTTGAAATATCAAACTATGAAGAAATATTAAATAAATATCCTTTTGAAATTTCTGGTGGAACTGCTCAAAAAATAGTTATTGCTTTATCTTCCTGTTCATCTGCCTCCTTAATTATCGCCGATGAAATGACAAATGGAATTGCTGAAAAAGAGAAAATAGAAAAGTTTAATCTTATTGATAGACTATTTCCTACTGCTGGGAAAATTTATATTACTCATGATATTTCCATCGCTAAACTATGTGATGATATTCTAGTTCTAAACCATGGAAAAACTATGGAACAAGGACCAGCTAAAAAAGTTTTAATCAATCCTCATCATCCTTATACTAAAGCACTTTTATCATCACTACCAGAAAATGGCTTAAATACAATTCCTTTGCTGTCATATTTGAAAGGATATTGTCCATTTTATCAGCGTTGTCAAAATAGAAAAGACAAATGTCTTATCAGTTTCAAAAAAAAACAACTGGATAAAATAGTATGGTACTGCAATTATGATTGAAATTAGTAATATTTGTAAATCTTTTGGAAATAAAAGAGTTTTAAACAATTTTTCTCTTAAAATAGAAGATAAATGCATTGTTGGAATATATGGAAAAAATGGTTGTGGTAAATCAACTTTATCACGAATTTTATCTGGGTCATTAAAGCCAGATGAAGGAAAAATCTTTATTAATAATTCAGAAGTTGTTTCAAAAGACATATATAAATATGTTCAAATGGTTTATCAGCAGCCTTTCGCATCATTTGATCCGGTAAAAAGAATAAAGAGTGGAATAAAAGAAATTATAAAATATTATAATTTAGTTCCCAAAAAAGAAATAAATTCATACATTGTATATCTGCTACAAAATATGGAATTAGATAAAAAAATTCTTAATCATTTCCCACATCAAATTTCAGGAGGCGAAGCTCAAAGAATAGCAATTTTGAAATGTTTGCTATTAAAGCCGCAATTATTAATTCTCGATGAATCAACATCTATGCTAGATGTAACTACTCAAGCTAACATTTTAAGTTATATAAAATCTCAAGTTATCAGCTATGGTGGTTCAATAATGATCATAAGTCACGATTATAAGTTATTAGAAGCCTATTGTAACAAAATTTATAATATAGAGGAGCACATATGAAAAAAAATAAATTTTTACCAATCACAATCATCCTTTTAGGATTGATTAATACTGGATGTCAAAATAAAAACACATTAGAAAATAATAAAAATATTACCATCGGCACTTCAATGAAATTGGAAAAAGCCACTCGTGATGAATATAATTACGACACTCTGTCTAGTGGCATTTCTGAACTACCTCTAGTTTCTAAAAATACTGATGGAACTTTCTCGCCATTATTAGTCGATTACACTACTAGCGACTCTAAAATTTGGACTCTCACTCTTAACGACAACTATCGATGGTCAGATGGCAACAATGTTACTGCCGAAGATATTCTCTTTTCTTTAGAATATGAATGGGATAACAATACACCTTTATTTTCAAATTCTAATGAAAAAGGTGAATTTGAAACATATTCTATTTCTGAAGATAATAAAAGCATATCTTTAACTTTAGAAAAAGCTAATATAAAATATCTCGACAATTTAACAACTTTTAGAATAAGACCTAAACATATATACAACAATAAAAATACTGATGAAATTACAGTTTCTGATGCCAGAGTTTCTTGTGGACCTTACATTTTAAATAATTTTAGTCTTGAAACTAATTCTTTGGTTTTTACTAAAAATCCATATTATCCTAAAGAAACAAAATTAAAAAAAATTACTTATATTTTATTTAATAATGAAGAAATGCTTTATAATAGTTTAAATCAAAATTCTGTCGATTTTATTTGGAACTACTCTATTGGTATTCCTACATCCTACCAAAGTATTCTATCTCAAAATGATAATATAAAATTTGCTTCTATTACTGCTTCCAATTGCCCAGCAATATTGCTTTTTAATAATAAAAAAGGATTTGGCTCGGATAAAAATATAAGAGCCGCTATTTCCTATGCCTTAAATTATCAAGATTTTAAAAAATATTTTGGAAGTGAATTTGCTTCTACTCCTAATAAAAGTTTTGCTCCAAGCTCTCTTACGGGATATAAAGAAACAGAACATTTAGTAACTGATTATAGTATCGCTGACGAATATATGAAAAAAGCAGGATATATTAAAGAAGACACTACTTATAAAAAGCAAGGCGTTGAAGCTTGCTTAAATCTAACAATTAATTCAAAAAAGGAAACACACATAAGCTATGGCGAATTTGTAAAAACACAATTAGAAAAATTTGGAATAAAAGTAAATTTAGACACTGTTGATTCTACCCTTTTCAACGAAAAAACGAGCCATAAATTTGCTACAGAAGGTCCTGATGGTTTCAATGAAATAACTATGGAAGCTGCAATTATGGGATTTACTGCCTACGGAATGAAAAATCTCGGTGGAATGTATATTAACGGAAACAATAATGTTCAAGGTGGTGGAGAAGTCTATAATGAAGAACTAGATAATATTATGAATTCTATGGAAAGTTCCAAAACAATAGAAGAATATATGATCTACACTGGACAATTACAAGACTTTTATGCAAATGAACTTCCTGCTATCGCTTTATTTTGGGATAACACTATTTATGCTTATTCGAAAAATTTAAAAAATGTTCATATCGATAGCGTTTTCGGTTTGAATAACTATAAAAATTTCACAGAAATGATTAAAGAATAGATAATAAAGGATTTTAATAATGAAGAAATATATAAAACACATCATCATCGCCTTTATCAGTTTCCTTTTGATTGTGATTTTAAATTTTCTTCTACCAAGATTATTGCCTGGAAATCCTATAGGATATTTAACTGGACTTAATGAAGAAGGTATGTCTGCCGAAAAATATGCTTTTTATTACCATGCTCTTCATTTAGATGAAAATATATTATCTCAATTTAGGTATTATCTAATTGATATTTTCAATGGTACTTTAGGCTATTCATATAAAAAAGAGGCTACTATAAGTTCTCTTATATTTTCAAAAATTGGTGTATCTTTACAAATAACTTTTCCAGCTGCTTTTTTCTCTATACTAATAGGAATATTATGGGGCGTAGAAAGTGGGTATAAGAAAAATGGTTTTTTTGATAATTTTTCTACAATTCTATTATTGACTTTGAATACTATTCCTCTTTTCGCCATCGCTTTAATTTTAATAATTCTCTTTTGCTTTAATTTAAACATTTTTCCATATTATGGTATATCAAGTGGAATTTATTCACCAGGTTCAATCGAATTTTTCTTTGATAGATTATATCATCTTGTCCTTCCGATTTTAACCATAATTATTGGTTCATTCCCATCAAAATATTTATTACTAAGAAATACAACAGCACAATTTGTTGACAATAAATGTGTCTTATATGCTAAGCAATGTGGATTATCAAATTCAAAAATTAAATTTTCTTATATCTTAAAAAATATATCACAACCAGTAATAGCTATGATCGGAACTACAATAGGAAATTGTTTTGTCGGTTCTATAATTGTAGAAAATATATTCTCCATAAACGGAGTAGGTGGGCTATTAAATGATGGAATCAATACTCTAGATTATCCATTAATTCAAGGAATACTTTTTGTAACAACACTTTTTATGGTAATTTGTGTAATGATTTCAGATATTTTATGTCTATTAGTTGATCCTAAATTAAGAAAGGAAAAAGAAAATGAAAATTAAACGTCTTCCTTTTTTAATTATTGGCATCATACTATTGCTAACTTTTTTAACTATGGCAATATTCCCACAATTTTTCACAAGTTACAATCAAAAGTATTCTTTTGAGCCTTGGCTTCCCCCTTCTTTTTCTCATATTCTTGGAACAAATTCGCTCGGTTATGATATTTTTGCTGAATTAATCTATGGGGCAAGACAAACTATTCTTATTTCTTTAACTGCTAGTTTAGGTTCATTAATAATTGGTGTTATCATTGGAATACTTGCATCATTTGATTCTATTATTGGAACCTTTTTCAATGGAATTATCAATATTTTTGTCTTGCTTCCTAAATTATTAATATTAATTGTTTTCGTAAGTTTCCTTAACAACAACAATTTAACTTTGATAATTTTAATTTCCTGTTTTACTTGGGTTTCCACTGCAAGATCAATTAAAGCAAAGCTTATCAATTTAAAAAAACAACAATTTATCGAAGTAAATAGACATTATGGCTTTCCAAAAATTCATAATATATGTATACATATTTTGCCAAATTTAAAAGACATAATTATGACAAGACTACTTTTAGGAATAACCACTTGTATCATGATGGAATCGACTTTAAGTTTTTTAGGTTTTGGTAATTTATATTATCCAACATGGGGTGTCATGATAAATTTTGCAAGAAATAGAGGAGCATTAGTTCATCAAGCTTATGGATATTTAATAGCTCCTTGTTTATGCATTGCCTTTTTATCTCTTTCTTTTTACTTCATTTCTATTTATTTTGAAGCTAAACAAACTATAATAGATAAGGATTGACTATGAATAAAGAAAAAGAAATTTGGTTAAAAATTAAACCTCATCATCATACTCATTTAGCTGAAATAAGATCTGACCAATATAATGAATTATTTGAAAAAAAATCAGTTATCCAAGATTCAGATGAAGTAAAAAAAGCTAAAAAGAAAATAAAAGATGAAGGAGAGACAATCGATAATATTTTAAATCTCATCCAGTGTTTAAATAGTCAACTAAGATATAACGATTCTATTTTTTATCTTGAAAAAGCTCTTAAAACTTTCCCAGAAAACTATCGTTTAGAAAGAGCCCTAGCTATAAGGTATCTTACTGCAAATAAAATAGAAAAAGCATTATTTCTATTTAAAAAAATATTCGAAAAAACAGATGATAAATTAGATATTACTTACCGTATCGGATTAGCATATTTTTATCTAAAACAATATAATTTTGCCAAAGAAAATTTTTTAATTTCTTTAAATCTTTCAGAAAAAAATAAAGAAATGTATATTGCCTGCATATACTGGCTATTATTGACAAACGTACAACTTAAAGAGAGCATAAATGAAACATTAAATAATTACCATGACTTTTTTGTAACCCACCATGCTGGTTATGAATATGCTGTTCGCTTGTTTTTAAATGAACCTTTATCAGATTATGAAGAAATTTCTAAATCTGATAATTTGACAAGGGTAATGTTTCTTTTTGGCTTGTACCATTTTTATCTTTACAAAAATGATACAAAAAAAGCCGAAGAAACTTTTTCACTCGGCTTAAAATGTGATGAATATTGGGCTAGTTTTTCTGGGCTAGGATTTTACTACTTATTAATCTCCAACAATTTTCTTTCTTAATAACGATGGTTCAGAAGGAGGAATAAAAACCGGAGAATGTGAATCACGATTTAAAAAGAGATTAAGTCTTTCATTATCGCATTCTTCAAAAATATATTGTGGTGTTCCTTCACAAGCTATCAATCCTTTATCCATGAAAATAACCTTATCAGATACATCACGAGCAAATTTCATCTCATGAGTAACAACAATCATAGTAATATGTTGCGAAGCTAATTCCTTCATTACTTTTAAAACTTCATTAACCATCTCTGGATCTAAAGCAGAAGTTGGCTCATCAAATAATATTATATCTGGATTCATACTTAAAGCTCTTGCAATAGCAACTCTTTGCTTTTGACCACCAGAAATATCTCTAATTTTAAAATGAACTCTATCTGACATTCCAACTTTTTCTAAGTTTCTTAAAGCAATTTCTGTAGCTTCTTTTTTACTTCGCTTTAATACTTTTGTTTGACCTATAACACAATTTGTTAGTACATCCATATTGTTAAACAAATTAAAAGATTGAAAAACCATAACAAGGCGTGAACGTATATGGTTTTGATTAGTTTTATTTTCTAATATATTTTTTCCATCGAAAATAATTTCACCGCTATCTGGCTTTTCCAAAAGATTCAAACAGCGCAATAATGTTGATTTTCCACTTCCAGAAGAACCTATAATTGTTAAGCATTCTCCTTTTTCCACAGAAAAAGAAATATCTTTTAAAACAATTGTACTATTTGAAAAAGTTTTAGCTAAATGATTTACTTGTAATATTGCCATAATTAATTTTCCTTTTTTGCTTTAAAATGAAATAAGATATTCTCTAAAGAAGTTTTTACTTTATGTCCATCCATTTTAAATGCTACAAATTTTAAAATTGCTGTAGCAATCAATACCAACACCAAATAAATAACTGCAATGATAATATATGTTGCTAAATATTGATAGCCTTTACTAGCAGCACTTGAAGCTTGCCAATAAAGTTCAGAAACAGCGATAACATTTAATACTGAAGAATCTTTAATATTGACAACCCATTCATTGCCAATTGTCGGAATAGAATTTCTAATAGCTTGAGGTAATGTTACATGAAATAATGTTTGCATTTCATTCATACCAAGAGATTTAGCACCTTCAATTTGACCTTTATCAATGCCATTTAGTCCTGCTTGTAAAACTTCGCCCATATAAGCTGTAGTATTCAAAGTTATAACTATCAAACCAGCTATAAACCAACCATTCCAGGTATCTACACCTTTTAAAACTTCATTCCAATTGATTCCCATCATCTGGCAACCATATTTAAATAACATTGCTTGAACCATCATCGGTGTTCCCCGAATTACAATAGAATAAATATTGCAAATCCATTTTATTGGACAGCGCCAAATTTTATGATACCAAGGGGATTCTTTAGTATTCAAAGATTTACCAAAAGCTAAAAAAATACCTAAAAATAAACCACCAAATGTTCCCACTAAAGAAAGAACAATAGTTGCTAATGTGCCATTAATATAGAATCGGCCATAACGTGATAATAAACTAGATATATCGTTGCCCATTATTCACCACTTCTACTAACAGATTCAACCATCATTTGATTTCTTAATTCTTGATCTATACTGCTCAAAGCTTGGTTAATGCAACTTTTTAGATTATCATTACCTTTTTTTATACCGATTGAAACACCAAGTTCAGATAAATATTCACCCAAAATATCTTGTGAAATCCGTACAATGCCTAATGATTTATTTGAACCAACAATAGCTTGTGCAACTGGATATTCAGCTGTCATAGCAAATGCAGAATTATTCTTTACATCAATAGCGCAATCTGCAAAAGTAGCAAGAGGGGATAAATGATTAGCACCATAATCTTCTTTAAAAATTTCTATAACATCATCAGTTACAGTAGAAACCTGTGAAACAATATTTTTCCCATTTAATATTGTCGCCAATTCTGAAGAAGGAATAACACGATTATTTTGATCAGCAAATTCTTTAGAAGTTACTAAAACTAATTCAGAACGATAATATTCATCCGAAAAATCAATAGATTGTCTTCTTTCTTCAGTATCAGTCATTCCTGCTANTCTTCAGTATCATTTATTCCTGCTAAAACTAAATTTATAGTTCCGGTTTGAACATCAGGAACCAAAGATTCCCAATCTTCTTTAACAATTTCAACTTCCATGTTCAAAGCTTTTCCAAGCAACATAGCAATTTGAACATCATAGCCATCAGCATAGCTTCCACCAACATTAGAAATAGAAACATTGTAATCATTAGAAGAAGGATCAGTCCAATTAAAAGGAGAATAATTGCATTCCATTCCAACAATCAATTTTTCTACTTCAACATTTTTAGTATCAATAGATGAAAAATTTACATCATAATGATAAATAAAATTGTTAGAAGAATTAGAAGAACAACTTGTAGCAGAAAGTGCTGCTATTCCACATAATAAAGTTTTTAAAATTTTCTTTGACATAAAAAAATGTCCTACCTTTCATTTTTGCCTAAGGATCACACTAATTCGCGACCCTTTAAATGAAATAGGACCCGTATCAATAGTGCCAATCGGATACTTTCTATCCGCCGAGTACGCAAGATATTCTCATGCGTCCCAACTCAACTTTTCCTATTCGACTAATAGTACTAAGAAGGTTTCGGCGACTCTTACCTTTCATTTCTTTCAAAGTCTTTAAGAAAGAAATTACTATTTTGTAGTCGCTCCTCTATTCGATTCATAGACTTAAAGAAGTATATAAAAAATAGAATGAAAAAGCAAGAAAAATTTTTCATAGTTACAAAAAAACATCTAGGACTTAGCCTAGATGTCTCATAATTTAAAAATATTTTTATTTGTTATCAAAGAAAGTTCCACGTGCCTTTTCTTTCATATCGAAAGAAGTAGTGAAAGGAATTCTTGATGTATATCCTGCTTTAGCTGCGACAATCATTTTAACTGGCCACATAAATATATCATGGTTCCATTGATTGACAGTATCATTATATTGATCTCTTGCTGCAGTAATTTCTTTCTGTAAATAAGAATTTTGTTGCATGACATCAGCTATTTCAGCGTGGGATTTTAAATCTGGATAATTTTCAATAGCAATATTAATTTGGCGAGAAATGCCATCAAGTTTGGAAGATACTTCGTTTCTATCACCATCAGCATTTGGATTAACACCACCACGATAAGCAGCAATTTGTGTAAGAGTTTCTTTATCGAGAGTAATTGCCTTATCTAAAAGTTGAGCAGCATTGGAAAGAATAACTACGCGTTGTTCAATCAAATTATCAATTGTGGAAGCGTTCGATTGTATTTTTTGTTGTAATCCACGAAAATAGTTTTGTGCTTTTATCTTCTTAATTAAGAAAATCAATCCAGGAATAATTCCTAATACCCATAAAAGGACTTCAAAAATTGTTGAGCCTACACCAACTTTTACCGGAATTTGCTTCTCGATAACGTTGACATCACGTCCATTGGTATTAACTGGACCTGATAATTCGTCTAATTCATTAGCCATAATATAACTCTCCTTTATTTATATACTTTAATTATGTCCTTTTTCAAAGAAACTGTCAAATAAAATATCATCTTTATCTATATAAGAACCAATTAAAGCCATACCAATAACACCATTTCTAAATACTGTCTTCGAACTATGGGATTCAAGGAACTCTTTCACCTTAGTATTTGAAGTGTATTCACTAAAATAAGTCTTCCTTGAAACTTTGATATCTTTAACAGCAATTTCAGTCGCTTTTTCAACTGGTTTATATTCAATCCATTCAACAGGGACATCATGGAACTTGCCATCCCCGCCAAGTGTTGGAACATATTCAACATGTTTAATACCAGTAAAAGCATAAGATACTATATTGACAATATCCGTTTTCCCAGCTCTTTTTGTTTCGCGAGCTTTAAGAATTTGTTCTGTTATAGCATCTTCTGGTTTAAATATATTTCCATCCATAGTGTTAGCAATAGTTTCACTTTCGAAAGCATTGTAATTAGAATGGAATATATCATCATATATATATTCAACAGGTTTATATTGTTGATATAAAGGGATGCAAAGTAGCGGAGCTAAATCAAAATATAAAGCTTCCAAGAAGTGGCAATTATATTCAATAAATTTATTTCTAGATTCATCATAAGAATAACTAGAATACTTAGAAGGTTCAATGAAATAATCCTCAGTTTGAGAATGGATAGAAGAAATGTAATTTAAACAATTTTCTTTTACAAAATAGAAATCATCACCATATGGTTTAGCATTTTCAATAAGATTAATCATCGAATTTTGAGCGAGTGGAGTAAATAATAGACGGAATTCAGTTTCATTAGTACGATCTGTAGCACCGAACAAAACATCAAATTTATCATTAGTCATTGCTGTAAAATTAGTTGTTTCATCGTTGTCCATCAAGTCATCGCACATTTTCTTTTGGAGCTTCTTCGAACCCTTCTTCACCATTTTCGAAACTTGATTATCACTTAATCCTGTTGCACCTGAAGGTTTTCTTGAAAAAGAAAGATTTGGAGCAGCACCATTTCCATAAACTAATTCAGTATCGTAATAATAAGATGGTGCAGGTTTTTCAATTCTGGCAGTAAGAGTTTGAGTTTTAGTATAAGTTCGACGATGACCACTAGCATCAACTTCAGTAGTTCTATATGAAATAACTAAAGATCCTGTATATAATTTCATATCTATTTTTTGATTATACGTTCTATATAACAAAAATGGATTTCCTAAAATAGAACCCGATTGTACTCCTACAATGGATTTATTATTTTCTTCAGAATGAGCAAACCCATATTTTTCATAAAGATAGCCATATTTTTCATTATCAAAAATTGGATCTAACTTTATCAAAGGTGTTGCTTTTTCACAAATTTTAGATGGAACAGACCAATCGAACAAAGCGTTTAAATTTCCCATTTGACTGGAAGCTTCATCCAAATATTTATTTGCTTCTTCTTGAATTGCTTCCAATATTTCTTTGTTATTTTTTATTTTTTTATTAACTACTTTTAAAATCAAAACTAAAAATAAAACTCCAAGAACAACACCACCGATTGCCATAGAAAGTCCTATAACAAGATTAAAATTTTGATTAGTACATAAAATAACACCAACAATAGCTGTGCCAAATAAAACTATTATCAAGAAAATTAAAAAACCACGTAAGACTTTAAATCTAGATACAACACCATTTTGCTTTTGTGCTTGTAATAAACAATCATTATAAGTAGCAACAGTCTTTCTATTAGCTTCAATATCAACTTTTGCTTCTTTAGCCAAATCATCAAACATCTTTTCTGCAGTTTGGCGATATTTTTCTTTAATTTCTAAATTATATTTTTTTAAAGGATCGAAAATCTCTTCCATAAAATCCACCTCTTTAATAATTATAAACGTTAGAAACAAATAATTCATTACTTTTTATTTATCTTGAAAAGAAATTTTATTTATATATACTAGAAGTGAAGGAAACAAAAATGAAAAAATTTAAAACATTATTATCAACTTTAATTCTTCTTTCACTTCTGAGCGCTTGCAATGGTACAAATAATTCATCTACTACTAATTCATCTAACTCATCAAATACTACCATTTCTACTAGTTCAAGTACTACCAATTCATCTACAACAAGTAAAGATAGTTCTTCTTCATCAACTAATACAAGTTCTACAAATCCTAGTTCTTCATCCACAAGTTCTAGCTCTAGCTCAACATCATCTGCCCCTATAAACACCAAAGATAAATTAAAAGACATAGTTGTTGGCAACTCTTTTAATGGTGATGTTGTTATAGCTGGAAAAAGAGGCAATGATTTCTATGTAGAAGATCAAACAGGATATGCCTTTGTCTATTTGAATAACAATAGTGACTATAAAGAATTGCAAATTGGAGATCAAGTAAATCTTCAAGGCAAGATAGTAGAATTTACCAACGCTGGTATCATTCAGATAAGCACAGTAACTTCAATGACCAAATTGAAATCTAATTGTGCTCTTCGCTCTATTAACAAAGTAGAAAATTTTGACCAAATCGATTCTTATAGAATGGGTAGAATTGCCATAGATAATGTTGTTTTAGAATCAAAAACTATTAATTCTGGTAGTACTGATTCCAGCCTTAAAATATCCAAAAATGGAAAAACATTAACTATATTCATTGGAAAAAGACTTGATTCTCAAGTAAAAAATGATATCGAATCAATTTTTAACACTTTAAATACCAAAGATACTTTTTCTATAAACGGAGCCTTTGCCGATTATTATAAATCGTCACAGATTGTTTTAACTTCTGCTGATCAAATTGTTGCTGATGAACTTTCTTTTGAAAAGAAAGTTGCCATCGTTGAAGCTAATTCAATTTCTTCTTTAAATAATTCCAATGTTTATAAAGATATATCTCTTCCTACTTCAGGTTTATATAACTCTAAAATTGAATGGACTTCTTCAAATACTTTAGTAGTTAGCAATTCTGGAAAAGTTACAAGACCAGAAAATGGAGATGTCAAAGTTACTTTATCCTATGTTATTACAATAGATAATCAAAAGACTACTTCCAAAAATATTACTGTTAACGTCAAACAAAAAGGCAATACAAACTACGAATATGTTTATGTTGAACCTAATTATAGTGGCACATATTACAATCAAATAAGCGATGAATTAAGAGGAAAGGATCTTTTATTACAATTAGATAATTTATTGGATTCCACTTCTCATCCTACAATCAACTTCACATATAAAGGACTAATGTCAGAAGTATTTCCATATACCGATGGAAAAGATGGAAAACTATATGCTTTCTATCGTGGAACTTTAGCAAGCAGCGGTTCGATGAATAGAGAACATGTCTGGCCTAATTCCCGTGGTGGAAATTATGTTGAAAGAGATCCTCATATGGTTAGACCGACTCTTACCAGCGATAATTCAGGAAGAGGAAATGCTTTCTATAACGAATCAGGAAATTATGATCCAGGAGAATTTGGTGCTTATCAATATCGTGGAATCTGTGCAAGAATTATTTTCTATTGTGCTGTCAAAGCTCAAGAAAATGGATTAAACCTCGTCGATAAAAATACAGATTCAACATCAAATAAATCGATGGGAAAATTATCCACATTGCTTAAATGGAATTTAGAATATGATATCGATGCTACGGAAATACAAAGAAATGATGTTCTTTATACAAAATTCAAACATAATAGAAATCCATTTATCGATGATAGAAATTACGCCTGTAAAATTTGGGGCGATACAAACGCTGAAACTCGCGGAGTTTGCTCTGGAAATTATTAAAAAATAATTTTAAAAAACTTCATTTATAAATTTCTTTAAATGAAGTTTTTCTTTGCAAATTTTTTTCAATAAAAAAGATTATTAATTTGAAAATATCAAAATTAATAATCTTTTAAATTTATTTAATTAGTTTTTCTTTGGCTTTCCAAGAAGAGTAAACATATTACTCTTATAAATTTCAACACCAGGTTGATTGAATGGATTTATTTCAAGAAGATAAGCTGAGAAAGCACAACCTCTCATAAAGAAATACATTAAATTTCCTAAGTTATATTCATCCATCTTATCGAATGATAAAACATTTACTGGAACATTTCCGTTTTCACTATGAGCTGCTAAAGTACCTTCATAAGCTTTATCATTGATAAAGGATAATTTCTTGCCTTCTAAATAATTCAATCCATCAAGGTTTGCATCATCATGTCCTACTGTTATATCAGCAAAATGATGTTCTGGATGGATAACTGTTTCAAATAAAACTTTATGTCCATCTTGAACAAATTGTCCCATACTATGAAGATCAGTAGTGCAAACTATAGAATCAGGAAGTAATCCTTTACCATCTTTTCCTTCAGATTCCCCATATAATTGTTTTAACCATTCATTCAACATAGCAAAATGTGGTTCATAGGATACATACATTTCAGCTGTATAACCTTTACTATATAAGAAGAATCTTCTAGCACCATATTGATATGCAACATTTTCTTCAAATGGCTTAGAATATTCAACTTCACCATCTTTAACACCTTTAAGGAAAGCCTTAACATCAAGTCCAGCAACAGCCATTGGTAAAAGACCAACAGGGGTGATAACAGAATATCTTCCACCAACATCATCAGGAATAGTGAAGGTTTCATATCCTTCGATATTAGCTTCTTGCTTTAAAGCACCACGGGCTCTATCTGTTGTAGCAACAATAGCATTCTTTAATTCTTCATGACCATATTTTTCAATAATGATTTCTTTTAAAAGACGGAAAGCAACAGCTGGTTCAGTTGTAGTTCCAGACTTTGAAATGACATTGACTGCAAAATGTTTATTTTTAAGAGCTTGAACAACTTGATAAGTATATTCGCTTGATAAAGTATTTCCTAAATAATAAATAGGGAAATTATCTTCTGGAAATAATCCCTTAACAGCTTCAATAGCTGCACGGGCACCTAAATAGCTACCGCCGATACCAACTACGACTAAAGCATCATAATTTTCTCTGATTCGTTTTGCGGTACTAAGTAAACGATCTAATTCACTTTCTGGAAATTTAGAGGCATAATCTAACCAACCAAGGAAATCATTACCTGCGCCACTTTTTGAATCAATAATATTTTTTACTTCTGCAAAAGACTTTGCACCTTCAACTTTAAATTCATTTTTTAATGGACCAAAAGTATTAAGTTTAATCATTTTATTTCTCCTTTTTGAAACTCCAATTCAGCATCAATCTGTTCATCTAATTTTTTCATCAATGGCGCATAATCAAAAGATTCCATCAAATAAATCTTTTTATTTCTGCGTGAATCAAAACCTAAAGAAGATGGATAATTATTTCTAGGTCTTGAAAGAAGAGGAACAATCTTATTGCCGACAAGATAAACTTTTATAATATCGCCAACTTTAAGATTTTTTCCCGTTTCCAAGTAAGGTAAATCTTCAAAATAGCAAACCTTTTCACTTCCATCAAAGAAGCGTACTTTGAAACTTTCTTTTGTGATTTCGATGATACGACAAACTAATACTTTATCCGAAGTTAACATACATTTTTATTGTAATACAAAATAAAAAATAAACTTTAAGTAAACGCTTACAGCAAAAATTATTGTATTTTTATGTTTTTTTTACATTTTTTTAAACTAAAATCACGGTTTTTAATAAAATAGTGCTATACTTAAAAATATGATAAAATTAATAGGAATTGATTTAGATGGTACTCTTTTATATCCTAAAAGACATCTGACAGTATTAATAAGGAAAAATACTAACTTTTTAAAAAGATTCATTGCTAAAGGTGGAAAAGTAATCTTTGTTTCTGGACGAAACCCAATGATGCAGAAAAAAGTCGAAAAAAAAGTTGGTGCTCAAATTCCTATTTTATGTTGCAATGGTTCTTTTCTATATAAAGATGGGGAAGTGAGCAACAATAGTCCTATTCCAACAAATACGGCAATCGAACTATATTCAAAAATGAAAAAGAAATTTGGAATATTAGCGTGGGTACTTTTAGATTCAACCAGCCACATGTATACAACTTTTCATAATATCGGTGGTTTTTTATCAACTCTTATAAAATTTGTCAATTTCATTTCATTGCAATACCGCGAACATATAACATATGGTGAAAAAGAATTTGTAAAAGCTTTAAAGAATGGCGAAAACTATAAAATAATGCCTGTGTTTGGCCTTGGCAAAAAAGGAAAGAACTCCGCCGAACAAGCTTATACAGCAATAAAAGACTTATTTGGAGATCAAGTTTCAGTATTTTTATCAGATTCAGCTATCGAAATATCGGCTCTGAACACTAGCAAGGGAATCGGATTAAAAAAATATGCTGAAGAAAATAACATCGACCTTGATGAGATTGCTGTTATCGGCGACAGCGGAAATGATATATCCATGTTTGAAATAACAAAAAACTCCTTCGCTATGAGTCACGCTCCAAAATTTGTTAAAGAAAAAGCTAATTATATTGTTGATAGAGTGTTCAATATGGAAGAATATATTGATAAACTTTAATAACACTTGCAAAAATACAATTTTTAAGTTAATCTTTTAGAGTTAGATAATGAGGTATATATGAAACAAACTTTTGATAAAAAATTATTTTTTATAACATTATTTCTAGGTTGGTTCGGCATTGATAAATTATACGTTGGAAAAGGAAAAGCTTGGAAATTCTTCCTTGTCAAATTTGCATATTTATTCGTTTTAGTCGGCATTGTTTGGAACATTTATGATCTTGTTAAGATCACAAAAAACGAATACAAACTCGATGCCAGAGATTATTTGCTTTAATAATTTACTAAAGATTGCCCGCCACTTATATATTATAGTAGCTTTTGGCAATCTTTTTTAGTCTTTTTTTATAACAATAAATATATCATAATAAATATGAGGAAAAATCCTCATACCACAACTGAAAGGAGCTATATCATGAAATACCAGATTGTTGGAAAAAACGTTGCAATAACTGCTGCAATGGAAGATGCCATTCATAAAAAGATGGCTAGAATAGAACGTTATTTTGACGAAACAAAGGAAGTCAAATGTGTAGCTACTGTATCCACAGCCCACTTGAATCAAACAATTGAAATTTCAATTTCCACTACTCATTTAGATTTACGTGCTAAAGTAACTAAAAGTGATTTCTACGAAGCTTTAGATAAAGCTGTTGATCGTCTTGAAGATCAAATGAGAAAAGTTAAAACTCAACTCGATCGTTCTAAAAAACCTTCATTAGGTGAAAACATTCGCTTAGAAATGCTTCAAAATACTGATGCCACCGATACAGAAATCGTTCGTCGTAAAAAACTTTCTTTAACACCGATGGATCTTGATGAAGCTTTGACAAGAATGGATGCTCTCGGTCACTCCTTCTTCATCTATCTTGATTCTACAACCGGACTTGTCAATGTTTTATATCTCCGTGAAGATGGCGGATATGGCTGCATTGAAATCAAAGAATAAACGGATGAAAAAAAGGGACTATTCATTATTTCTTATCCCTCTCGTTTTATTAAGTGTCGCCTCTTGTTCTAATAATAAAACAATTAAGACAAGTACAACATTAACTAAATCGATTCCTCCCTGCTCCAGTTCTGGGGCAGAGGAGGTTTTAGTTTGCACAAAGAATCAAACTAGCGTTCTACCTTTTGATTCTGGTGTAACTATGACTTTGTATGGCGATGATGCTGAAAATGAAGAGATAAAGACAAATTTTGTTCAAAAAATGAGCTATTATTCCGCTCTTTTTGATCGTCATTATGACTATCAATATAGAACAAGTCTAGATGAGAAATATCAAGATTTAATAAATGTAAAAACAATCAATGATACAATATCCGAATTGAATTCAATGGAAAATAATTCTTCTAAAGATCTAGTTTTACCAGAAGAATTATACAAAGGATTAAAGATAGCGGTTGATTTTTCATTAAGAAGCAACTTAAAATATAATTTAAGCATTGGCTCTTTATCTACACTTTATGATGATAATATCACTAATGCTCAAGCCTTTGAATATCAAAACTATCTTAACCAACTGAGCAAAGACGATTCTAAACTTTATCAAACTCTTGTTATGCGAGACACACAAAAAGTCGTTGTCAATAGAGATTTCGATAAAGATGAATATCAAAAAGCTTCAGATGCTGTTTTAAATAAAGAAGAACTAGAAAACATATTTACATTTAAAGAGAATAATATTTTAGAAATCAGAAAAGTAAAAACTACCGATTCAAAATATACAACATCAATTACTTTAGGCGGTTATGGAAAAGGATATGCAGAAAAGATATTCGCTTCTATGCATCCAAATGTTGCCTTTTTACTCAATGGTGGTTCTTCTTCCATCATGACTCAAAATGTCAAAACCAACGGGAAGCCTTGGAAAATAAGAATTGATAATCCATTATATAGACAAGAATCAAGCTATGTTAGCTCAATGTATGGATTTATTTCTACACCATTAAGCAAACTAAATGAATCTGAATTTTACTTTGAAAGTCAAAACAGCTTCACTCTTTCAACTTCCGGATATTACAATAATTACTTTTATACTTTAGGTGATAATGATGAAGTAATTCTTTATCATCATATTATCGACAGCAACAAAAAAATTAGTGATACTTATTTTGATTCAGCTTCAATTATGATTGATGATCCTGGATACGCTGATATGTATTCAACTGCTTTAATGAATTGTTCATCTTTGCAAGAAGCAGAAGAATTAAGAAATTTGCTCGATAGCACTTATAATTTTTCCACATGGGCCTTTTATACTGCTCATAATAAATTGAATTTTGAACAAACAATTAAAGCATATATTCCTGAAGCCCAAAAAAATAAATTTCATCTTATGACAAATAAAGAAGTTGATAATCTTTATCCACTAATCACTACATTCAACTACTTTTAATTCAATTCATAAGGATATAAAGCAAAATATAATTTTTGGTATGGCGAATAATTGGAGACGATTTTTATTTGAACTTCTTCTCCAGTTTCGTCATCTTTTTTTATGCCATCTCCAACATCATAAACATCATCATAACTTCCAGTTCCAGAAGTTCCATTAATCTTTAAATATAAATTATTAAACCATTCTCCAATATCATTTATAACTGTATGACTATTCCAAAATTCATTGTTTCTCAAATGATTATAGCCAATTGCTGAATTGAGCATTGAATTATATTTAGAATAAGCTTCATCATCTCCCATATAATTTGAAAGTTGCAATATCGAATAGAAAGTATTCATATAAGCCGAATATCTTAAATATGGTTTATCACTGGTGAGATTTATATAAAGACTTGTTAAATTTGCATCATCTTCTCTAGTGACACCTTTCGCGTGTGCAAGTTCATGTCCAATTGTATATGGAAGATTAGAAGCAGGGATTTTATAATTGATATTTGTATCGCCGCTTGGAGCAAAAAAGACTCCTTGAATCCATAATTCTGTATATAACCATGATGTCAAATACATCTTTTTAGTTTTTGGAGTATAAGAATTAAAATAGTCTGAATCAAGTCTTTTATATTCTTCTTGCATTATTGAAGATAATTCTTCAAAAGAATAAGGGGAAATAACATCACCATCTTCCTTATATTGCATTTGACTAGAAACAAAGTTAAAATCTTCTAAATAATAGCTGATTATTTCATCATAATATGTATAATCAATTTTTTCTTCATATTGAACTATATCCACTTTCTTTCTGTTATAAGAAACGCCATATGTTGCTTGAAAAATCGAAATTGTGCAAACTGCAACTAAAATGATTGCTGTTATCGATCTAATACCTTTGATTTTATTTTTCCTTTTGAAATTAATTATCATCCTCACAAAGAAAAATATTACTATTCCGATTAAAAATATTATCCAGAATTCTAACATTGAAATAGGAAACAAAGAAGAAATTCTCCCGATAATATTTTCATATAAAAAGCCAAAATTTCTTGTCCACCATTCAGCAAATTCAACATTGCTTTTTAAAATAGATAAACAAATAAATAACAATATGCCAAAAGCAATCAAAACTATTTTTATTATTTCTTTAGCAGAAAAATATTTAGATGATTTCATATTTTTATTTTAACAAATTAATTGTTATTTGTATCAGTATATTTTTTTGTTTTTTAAAAATACTATTAATGGTGATAAATATGAAAGCAGCATTCTTAGTAAATTCTAAAAATAGATTGACAAATATTGGAAATAATCAAAAAGTAGAAATATTTGATATTCAAAATGGTTTAATAGTTCCGCTAAAAACTGTATTTTTTTCTGACTATGATAATTTATTTGAAATTTTGATTTTAAATAAATGCAACATACTTGTTGTAAATTCAATCGATATAGATATTTATAAAGAATTACAAAATTATAAAATTGAAGTTAAGCACTATGGAAATATAACATTGAATAGCGCTCTATTAATAATTAAAGAAAACACAATTTATAATCCCATAAAAGAAGAACAGCAATTTGTTCAAGATTATGAATTAGGAGCTGATTTTTCTTTCGTTGATTATTTTGATGACGATGATATTGGAGGTTCCTAAAATTAGACATTTTTCCTTGTCCTTTTTGCATATAGTATGCAAAAGGACAAGATTATGAAAAAATATATTTTATATAAATGCGCTGATAATGAATTCTATGAAAAGTTCTCATATTTAAATCAAGACGAACCTGAACTTTACCAGCAATCTTGGTTAAAAGTTTTAAAATTTGATGAAATATTATCATGTTTAACACAATCCGATAGAAAAAGAAAAGATTTATTTATACATTTAGATCATATAGATTACTGCAATAGCATCACATATAATCACGCGACTATCTATGTAGAGAACAACAAACTTGTCCTCGAAGAAGATAATAGTGACAATTTGTTAAGACTTATTCTTTTAAGACTTGGAAGAATAATTTTTTTAGATTACAGAAATAACTATATAAAGACAATAAACCATAGATTAAACATATAAATAATGTGATGAAAAATTCCGCCATTTGTTTTATAATGTGTGCGGAAAGGAGACACACTATGGATCAATATCAAATTATAGAAAATCTTATCGATCTTTACTCACCCGATGATGAAGTTCGTCTTGAAGCATTACTTGCAAAAAAAGAATGGATTCTCGACCGATTTTATGTTCCCTATTCCATTTTACCAACATCAGAAGATGGCTATTCTGATCTTTATGCTTTAAAGAATCAAGCTTTAGCTTTTCATAAAATTAATCTTCCAAACATTACCAATAAAAGTACGGCTAATATGATTGAAAGATTTAATTCAAGATTCAAACTCTTGAAATTATATGAAAATCTTCCTGAAAGACCACATAAACATATTTTTTATGCAAAAGTTAATTTTCGTCGCTTAGATAAAGATGAATACAAAGTATTAGTTCCTTATTTTTTCTATTGCTTAGATCCAGAAATTGTCAAAGATTCCAATATTCCTAACGATATCCGCAAAGTTATCGCTTATGCTATTTCTGGTGAAGAAAATGAAGCTGTGCAAATTATCGATAATAAAAATCTTGATAAAAACATTTTTAAAATTGACTGTTTTGAAAAAATATATGTTTATGATGATTTAACTCAAAGTGAAATAGCTTCTATAAAAGATCTTGCAAAATATTTACAATTACCGGTGGTGATGGTTCATGTTGGAAGAAAAAAAGTTAAGTAATGAAGAAAAAGAAAATCTTCAAAAATCTGCTGAATTACTTTCACAGGTAGTCATAAAGAATGATTCTAATCCTCTTGGAGTAAAAATAATCAAAGATTCCTGCTATCAGCAGCTTCTTTTCGCTCATAAAACTGACCCTGAATTTTCTGATTGTATATTAAAACCAAAAACAGAATTCTATATAAAGCAAGTTCGTTTGATTCTTATTAAATTTCAATTGACATTAAAAGAGAGAGATTCTTTTTCTGTCAACGGAATAAAATTAAGCGATGCTCGCTCTCTTATCGCTAATGCTATATTAAATCTTCATAAAGAACTTAATTTACCTTATGCTAAAGGAGATCCACGTATTTCTTTAATACCAGATCTTTTAAATAAAACAATATCCCAAGGAATAGGTATTATAAGGATGTTGAATCTCGGCCTTTATTCCGAAGCTTTTTGCTCTTGGCGTACTTTTCATGAGTCTATTTGCATTATAAAACTTCTAATTCAAGGCGGAGAGAAAACAAGACAAGCTTATTTAAAACATATTGTCTATTCCAACGCCTTTAGAGGCGGAGTTGAAAATGATGATGAACGAAACCATATTTTCGATGTCATGAAAAAAGAGATGAAAGAAAATGATCTCAAGAGTAAAGACATGAAAAAATATATCGAATATGGTTGGTTATATTCTTTAAACACTTTTGATAAAACTAATCCAGATTATAAATTAAATTTCCGCGATGGCATTCAAAGATGTGCTGATTTAAGATATTATTCCGAATGGTATGAAGCAGCGAGTGAATTATCTCATAGTTCTGCAATATTTTTCTATTCGCAAAGCCAATATTTTACTGATTTAACAATTCATGGATTCTACGATATGCTCAATGTTTTAGATGAAATAATTAATTCTTATTATTCAAAAAATATTGCTGCATTCTCTGAAAATTCTAAAAATAATTTCAACTTGATAGAAGAAGAATTTCACTCTATGGTAAAACTATTGACCAAATATTTCAACGATACCTATTTTGAAGGAGAAGATCCTAATGTCAACGACTAAAAAATGTACTTTAACTTGTACAAAACTAGATGATTTTGGAAAAGGCATTTGCTATATGGATGGTAAAACTGTCTTTGTCGACAATCTTTTACCAGGAGAAAGTGCCGATGTTGAAACCATTTTTGAATATGGAAAATTAAATAGGATCAGAGTTCTAAAAAGATTAAATAATAGCCCCTATAGAGTAAAGCCACTTTGCAAATACTATCAAAATTGTGGAGGATGTTCTCTTCAACATCTTTCCTATGAAGAGCAATTAAAATATAAACAACAAAAAGTTAAAGACCTAATAAAAAAATTTGCCAAAATTGAAGTAAATGTTGAACCGACTATCGGATTAAAAGAACCACTTCATTTTCGCAATAAAGTACAAGTCCCTCTAGCTTTAAATAATAAAACAAAAAAAATAATCTCTGGATTCTATCAAGAAAACACACATAAAATCATTCCAAATGATGAATGTCTTATCGAAAGTACTATATCAACTGAAATAAGAAATTTAGTTTTAAAAACATTGAATGATTTTAAGATTCAACCCTATGATAGAAAAACAAATAAAGGAACTGTCCGTCATGTACTTATAAAAGTATCTGAATATTATAATTCTGTAATGCTTTGCTTTGTTACTGCTACAGATGACCTTTATGGTGCTCAAAATATAATTAAAACATTATTGAAAAAAGAACCACGAATTAAAACAGTTGTTCAAAATATCAACAAAAGAGACACCAATGTTATTCTAGGAGAAAAAACACGAGTTCTTTATGGAACAGGGCAGATAAAAGATCGTCTCTGCGGATTAGATTTTTTAATTTCCGCAAAATCTTTCTACCAAACAAATTCTAAATTAACAGAAACTTTATATAATACAGCGATAAACGCCCTTCAACTTACCAAAGAAGGTACAGTTTTAGATGCCTATTGTGGAACAGGTACAATTGGACTAGCAATTTCTAAATATGTTAAAGAAGTTGTCGGAGTTGAAATCGAGCATTCTTCAATTCTCGATGCTGAAAAAAATAAGAAGATAAACAATATTGAAAATATCAGTTTCATCGAAGATGATTGTACAGAATATTTAATGAATAACTGCGAAGAAGGAAAATATTCCGCTGTAGTTATGGATCCACCAAGAGCTGGATCAACTAAAGAATTTATAGCAGCTTTAGAAAAAATATCTCCAAGACAAATTGTCTATATATCCTGTGACCCTGTAACACTAGCTAGAGATTTAGGGTATTTCACAAATTATGAAATTAAACGTGTTATCCCTGTAGACATGTTTCCTCATACTTTCCATGTTGAGACTGTGGTGTTGCTAAGTCGTAAAAATGGCTGAAAAAGACCAAAAATCGATAAAAATTGACGGATTTCCTACTTCTCGAAAAAGCGGGAAATCCTCTTTTTTGTTGCGAAAATGCCCTAATTGGCGGTAAAGCGGTAAAAAACAGGGCTTTACTCGTATAGGGAAATAGGTCGACATCAAAAATGAACACCCAACCTACCTAGTATCGATACGGGAATAGGTGACCGGTATGTTTACACGATGGAAGGAATAGGTGAAAAAGCCCGTAATCATCAGCATTTTCAAAAATTCGTGATTTTCTTATTTTTCGCGTTTTCAGGATACAGTGCAACTACACATTCAACCTGGAAAACCGATTTTTGGCCTAAAAAGAGGCAAAAACAGGGGTATAGTTTGATTGAAAGGGCAAAAAACTCGAAAATCGTTATCACATCAATAAAAAATAGGTTTAGAAAATTTCGATATTTGTTAGGAATTAAAGGGAGATAACACATAAATAGACATGAATCATTAATAATTTCTGATACATCTGTTACACTAATAATGAAATTAGGTGATACGAATGAACCAAAATTACAAAATATTAGAAAAGATGATAGAGAGCGGAGATGGAAGCCTATCCAAAAAAGATGCAATCGCAAATGGTGTTCCACCTGCGTCTTTCGCAAGATACGTAAGTTCCAATCGTCTCGTCAGAATAAGGCGTGGCGTTTACGCGAAAGACGGAGCCGTCGATGACCTCTTCCAACTTCAAAGAAGATATCAGAGGATTGTCTATTCCGGCATAACTGCGCTTTATCTCCTTAGGCTGACCGACAGGATTCCGGATTCGATTGAGTTCACAATCCCTAAGGAGTGCCGCGTGAGAAAAGAAAGCATAGGGTGTAATGCTATTTGTCACATCGAAAACAACGAGGAGCTGTTTCATTTGGGAAATGTCAGTACCGGAACCATGTTCGGGAACAACGTCACTTGCTATTCAAAGGAAAAGATGGTTGTGGAGATGATACGGAAAAGGGACGATTATGATTCCGAACTTTTCCTCAAGGCAGTGAAGACGTTTTTGAATGGAAAGGACAAGGACATGGACTTCCTCTTCCAATACGCGAGGATGAGGAAAGTGGAAGAGAAGGTATATCGGATTCTGGAGGCAATGGATTATGAGGATTAACAGGGATTCGCTTTTTATGCGACACGGAAGGTTTGTTTTCAACAATTGATTTCTTAATTTGCTTGTTATAGTTGCAAATATTTAGAAAACATAAAAAAATGCAACAATAACTATGAAATAACAATGACGCAGTGTATAATAATAGTAAAGGAGGCAGGCTATGAGACTATACAAACGGGAGAGGTATCTGTCCAAAATGCGCGCTTTTTTCCACGACGATGACCTCATCAAAGTGATAACTGGGATACGCAGATGCGGGAAATCCAGCCTCATGCAGACCATAGCGGAAGAACTCAAAGAAGGTGGCGTTGCGGAAAACAACATTATTTACATCGATCTCGATAAACGTGGGTACAAAAGCATTCGGAACGCCGAACAGTTAGATGCATTAATCGAATCCGCCACGCAAGCGAAAGGGATGAAATACCTTTTCATAGACGAGATTCAGAACGTCGAAGGCTTCGAAGAGGTAATCAACGGGTTCAGGTCGGAAGGCGACTATTCGATTTTCATAACGGGCTCAAATTCCTATTTGCTCAGTGGGGAGCTCGTGACGAAACTGACCGGTAGATACCTTGAGTTCGAAATGTTTCCACTGACATTCGACGAATACGAGGACATGAAGAGGTTTTATGGGCGGGAGATAAACACCAATGCCGAAATAGAATTGAATAGCTATATTTTGGAAGGCGGATTCCCACGAGCTATTCAAATTGACAGCCCTTCGGATAAGCGCACCTACGTGAAGGGAATCATCGATGAGATCTTCGAAAAAGACATAAAACGAAGAGTGAAAATCAAGGACGTTCAGTCCTTTGAATTGGTTCGGAATTACATCATCAACAATTTCGGCGCGACGACAAGCATCAACAGCCTGCACGAAGCACTTCTCAAAAACGGCATGGCCATCAGCCGCGCGACGGTGACTCGGTATATAAAGACGTTGGTTGACGCAAAGATTCTGTACGAATGCAAAAGGTTCGATATGAAATCGAAAAAAACGCTTTCCGGAGAGCAAAAGTATTACGTTGCCGACCTAAGTTTTTACTACGCGATGAACACGGACAACCGGATCAATTACGGGCCGACGCTGGAGAATATCGTGTATCTATACGCCAGAAGCCTCGATTACGCGGTAAGCGTGGGACGCATCGGAAAGCTGGAATGTGATTTCATCCTCAGGGATGTCAACATGGATTATTCATATGTGCAGGTGGCTTATAAGATATTGCAGAGCAAAGATACGGAAGATCGAGAATACAGGCCGTTAGAGAGCATACGGGATAACTATAAAAAATATGTGATGACAACGGACTATATCCTGCAAAAGAGAAATGGAATCCTCCATGTTAATCTGATGGATTTCATAGGCGGGGGAAAACGATTTTAAGCGTAGGACTTGCCCATTAAAAACATGCCAAAAGCGGATGCTACGATTAAAAAAATGGTTTTTAAAGAAGACACCGATTCAGGAAAAATCGCAATCGGCATGGGATGGGGTAGAAAAAATCATTCCCACGCAGAGAATAAATTACTGGTTTTCTGCTCGAAGAAGACGACTTATGCAGGGGGCTGTGGAAATCCTATACGAGGAAAGCGGGCTATGCCTACTTTGAAATGAACTTCAACAAACCAATTTATTCGGTGCTATATAGTGTAGGCTTTTGGAGCAATTCTGAAAATTTAGATGGTACTGCTGCGCTTAAAATAAAAGACAGCAATGGTAATTGGACTCAAATGACCAATTTGCTTTCTCTTCAATTAAACGCTAGAGGACAAGGGCTAAAACGATATTCTAATTATTTTCCTAACGGAATTTATGGGCTCAAATTTGAATGCACTGCCACAGCAACCGGCAGTAGAAACATGGGAAGACTGTCAATTGATGATATTGTTTTTGGTATGAAAGCCGGAAGCAACGATAATAATTATTACATTACAAATTATAGAAAGACTGTAGCATAAGGATAGGAGATGATTGGCACGATGAAAACAAATTTGAAGAAAATATTTGCATTATCCCTCATTTCTTTTGCCTTGTGTGGCTGCAACGAAGGAGCGAATGCCGCCATTCTCAAAGTCGGATTTGATAAATGCATAGGTACCTCTTCTCCTACTCCTCAGGTGGGCCTTGCATTCACTTCTAAAAGTAAGCAATCACTAAATGCTGCTTTTGATGTATATGTAGGCACTAGAAAAGGTTTTTCCGAAGATTGGGAAAACGATCTATGGGGTTGCAATCCGGGATATGGGAAGTTCGCCATTAATAGAGAGATTAAAACCGAAGCTGGCGAGACTTTCAAAAACGATTACATGATTATTGACGATTTTCCAAACGAGGAGAAATACCTCTTAACCTATGAGACTATCGAAGGGACTGTAGATGGTGTCATTCCGCATTACAGCGGTTATATTGAAGATACGTTTGATTTCTCCTCTATTGATCTAGCAAAAGGGAAAATCGGGTACCACATCGTTTTTTACGATGATATAAATCAAAAGCTTTTCGATGAAAATGTGTATCTATATGGCATTTATTGGGGCGGCACCATGAATTTTGAAAAAGTCAATGAAGAAGTTGTGCTCTCCATATAAATGTTCTTCGGCCAAAGCGAAATTCTTGCTGATCTTCAAGAGGGAACCAAATGCTTAAGCTTCCAAGGGTCGGAACTGCGCTAAACAGTTTTATGCATGTTTCCGTGATTGGTCATGGAATGCTGGAACTAGCGATAATTTACAAAACCACCAATGCTTATGGGGTAACTATTCACAAGATGCAAAACTACGAGATATACTCGGACGATAGGCATCCAAATATCCAGAATATAAAAGCGAACATCGATTCGTTGCTGTCACAGGCATTAAGCACCAACGCTGTAATCAAAATTACAATCAATGAAGCCAGAAATTACGTTTGGGTTGGTGGAGAACAATATAGCGGACGATTGGTTTTATAAATAGTCTCTGAAAATGTCATTCATCTAAATCATAAAAAATAACTTAATGATGCAACCCATACATGTAAGGCGTGCAGTTTTTGCCAGTTGCACAGTCATGTTCAAGCTGTAGTAGATATGTTCCTTTCACACTGTGCCTCATATGGGTAGACCAGTTCTTTGCGTCCATGTTATGCATGTTGAGACTATTGTGCTGCTTCAGCGCAAAAACGGCTAAAAAATAACAAAAATCATAAAAAACGGTTGGATTTCCTACTTCTCAAAAAGCGAGAAATCCTCTTTTTTGTTTCGTAAATGCATCAATAGCGATAAAAATAGAATTTTTACTCATATGGAGGAATATTAAAAAAGAACAAAAAGATATCAACACATTCAAAATATCTGCTAATAAAAAATTCAACAATATTTGGCTAGAAAATGTTTATAAATTAAATTATGTTAATAATGAACTAGTCAAAACAAACATAGATAAAGTTACATATAATAAAACACAAGATTCTATTGCTTTGAATTTAGAAAAGAATGAAAACTGTGTTGGATATTATTTTGAAGTTAAAGTTGCATATATTCTAAAAGATATAAGAGGCTTCATGTACTATACAGGTTCAATGGTGTTATTTTAAATAAATTTGAATTGTGGTCCTAAAAAAAATTAAGGCCATTTTTTTATTAAAAAATAAATTTAAAATTATCTTATTCCAATATAAGTGTTATTTGTAACATTATCAGAATTTTCAAGTGCAAAAAATATTGATAATTGCACCTGAAATTAATAAAATAATATTATAGGTGCAATTTATGAGTGTAAAAAGTAATTTCTTTAAACTAAACAAAACTGATTTTGACAAATATTTAAATGATTTAAAAACCTCAAATAACAGCATTCATTTATTGGAAGATAAATTCTTTTTTAATCAAACAGTTGAAATATCTAATATGGTAATATCCTTAAATAAAAAAATCCTGGGATTAGATTTTATTATCAATTCTTTTACAGAATTTTCAAAAAAACAAATAATTCAATCATTTATAATTGATGAAATTGAATCTACAAATAAAATAGAAAATATTTTTTCAACCAAACATGATATTTTTAAAATAATTAGCGAAGCATCTAAATCCAAAGAAAAAAAGATTATATCTATTGCCAATGCCTATCAATATTTGTTAGAAAAAAAAGGAACGTACATAAAGTCTATTCAAGATATTAGAAATCTTTATAACATTGTTTTAAAAGATGCTATTGAAAAAAGTGATTTACCAGATGGCATATATTTTAGAAAAGAACCTGTTTATATAACTAATGGAATTAACAATATTCATGTAGGAATAAGCGATGAAGAAAAAATTAATAAACTAATGAATGAATTTGTAAACTTTTATAATTCCAAAAATGATGTACTTATTAAAATGATTTTATGTCATTTTATGTTTGAATATATACATCCATTTTATGATGGAAATGGTAGACTAGGTAGATTTTTATTTTCTAATGGAATTTATTTTGAAACTAAAAGTTATTTTTCTTTTGCTATATCTTCTTCTTTATTACATGAAAAAGATAAGTATTATAAGGCTTTAAAAATAGTAAATGATAAATATGAATTCGGTTGTCTTAATGCATATGTAGAAACTATTTTAATAATTTTAAACAATCAAATTGATTTGTTAATAAGAAAGATAAATACAGAAAAAGCTAAATTAAATGACTTTAAACTAAGTTTCAAAATGACAAAATCAGAAGTAAAAATTTCAAAATTGATAAGTGAAGCTTCTATCTTCTCATATTTTGGTGTTTCAAATGAAGAAATACTTAAAGAAACTCAAGTTTCCAAAAGAACTTTAATTTATATACTGAATAAGTTTAAAGAAAAAAATATTTTAATCGACACTAAAATAGGTAAATTTGATTATCATAAATTCATTATTTAAATTTTTTAAATATTGAATTTATCTCATTTAATAAATATTATCAAAATAATGATATTGCAAAATATCTATACATAATTATAAAGTAACAATTCGCAAATTATATTTCTTTCGAATAAAATAAAAAAATGATATAAATTTATTAGAAAGAATAATTTTAAGGCTCAAAAATGGAACAAGAATTAATTTTAGTAAACCCTTCAGAAGAATATTTAAAAGAATTATCAGACTATAGGAATGAATTTTTAGCTAATGGAAATTCAATGGACGGATGTGGACCATTAAGAAAATTTACTGATATGAAAGAATATCTTAATGAAACCAATAAATATCTTAATCCCGCTACTCTTCCAGAAGGAATGGTTATTGCTACACAATTTTTATGTATAAGAAAAAGTGATAATAAACTAGTAGGAATGATACAAGTTAGACATTACTTCAATGAATATTTAGAAAAATATGCTGGACATATAGGATATTCTGTAAGACCATCTGAAAGAAGAAAAGATTATGCTTCTTGGATGCTAAATAATATAAAACCATTTTGTAGAAGTATTGGATTAGACAAAATTTTAGTTTGCTGTTTAAATAATAATGTTGGAAGTAGAAAAACAATATTAAAGAATGGCGGAATTTACGATGGTACAGTTTATAATGAATCCCAAAATAAATATTTAGAAAGATACTGGATTAATTTAAAAGACAAAGACTAATAGAAAGGAAAATGTAAATGTATGGTTCAATATATTTAGTAGTAAAAGATTTTGACAAGTCTTTAAATTTTTATGAAAAAATATTTAACAAAAAAGTAAATGCCATAAATGGTAAAAGATTTGCTATATTCAATTTAGACGGATTAAATTTATGTCTTATGAATGGATATTATGATTCTTTACACCCAGAACAAAAAGAAACCAAAGGCGAAAAATATCCTGAGTATGATAATCTAAATGAAATTGCTAATGCAGCAAATTCAAAAAAAGTATTCATTAATTTAGGAGTTGAAGACCTAGATAAAGAATATCAGCGTATTTTAAATTTAGGTATTTGTACTAACTTAACACCTATTAGGTATCTAAATGTATTCTCCCCATATTGGTATTTTACATTTATGGATCCAGATGGGAATCCTATAGAAATAACCGGTGGTAGGCATAAAGAATAAAGATTAAAACATACTAAATTGTACATAAATAACAAAGGAGAAAATATATGCATAAAAAAGAAGCTAGTGAATTATTTAATGTCTTAGGAAATGAAGATAGAGTTAAAATTATGAAAATGCTTTATAATCGTGGTGATTTAACTTTTAAAGAACTTCTTTCAATTATTGGTTGCGATGAAAAAGAACTAACAGATAGTTTAGAAAAATTATTATATTTCAATTTAATAACAACTGATAATGAAATTTATTCTTGTAACAGAGAATTATTAAATGAATTATTATCATTTATTGTCACTCCATGTGGATGTGTTAAAAAATAAGCAATTTTAGATTATAATTAAAAATTGTTTTTTATCTAATATCAAATATTAATTAATAGGAATAGTATTTATTAAATTAATTCTATTCCTGTTTTTTTTACAAATAAATTTATTTTATTGAAACAAATTTATATTAATTTAACATTTTTTGAAAAAAATAAGAAATTTTGATAAAATTTAAATGTAAAATTTTTAATTTTTTTAAACTAAATAAATTAAATTTATATTGAGGATCAGGAACACCGATGAATTCTATTGCAGAAACAATTTCTAAAGCTATTAAAGAAGGAAAATGGTTGGATATCACTTATCAAAATTTAGAAAACAGCGAAACACATTTTTGGATTGCCATAGAAGATATCGACGCTAAAACTAAAACTTTTTCCTGCAAAATTTTTAATCATAATAAATCATTTAACTCTTTGAATGCTCATATAAAATTCGACCAAATAAAAAGTGCCACAATTTTATTTTTTACATCTTTTGAAACTCCTTCTTATCTTTTTGAAAAATTATCTCAATTCGATCCTGATGATATATCATGGCTAGAATATGATAAATATAATTCCAATATTTTAAATTACTATATTGAATGTAGTTTATTAGATTGCGATCCTTATCAAAAAGATTATTGCATGATTGAAGGTATTGATTTATCTATATTGCGAAAAAACAAAATATACACCCTTTCAAATGAACAGCAAAAAAAATTACTCGAAAAAGTTTATCATAATAAAGATTGTTCATCTTATAAAGAATTAATTATTTCATCTTTTTCTATTACAAAAAATCAGAAAAAATATGTTGTTTGTTATTATCCACTTACTTATAATCCTAGTAAAAATCAACTTATTGTATCTAATAAATTATCATTCAATTATTCTTTTATAGTCGATGGAAAAAAGAATTCTTTATATAAATATGTCGACACTGATGTCGATATATTTATTAATAAATTCCAATCTAATTATCAAGAATGTAGAGAAGAAATAGAGTCCCATTTAAAATCAGGAGAAGTAATTGATACAAGACCCGATATAATGATTTTAGAAAGAGATATTCCTGTCAATCTCTCTGAAACTTATAATGAAATTGAAAACACTTATAGAAGCCAATATGGATATTCTAATGATAGTACTAAAAAAGAAAAGTTATCTAAACCTCTTCAAGCTTTTTTTGGAAATTTAACAAAAACAAGATCAAAGGAAAAAATACCTTCTTTAGTTTTGTATGATAAAAAAGTTAATATTGATCAAATGAGAGTTTTATACAATTCTATGACACAACCTGTTACATATGTACAAGGACCTCCAGGAACTGGAAAAACTCAAACTATTCTCAATGTTATTCTTTGTGGATTTGTTGCAAATAAAACTATGCTAATTACCTCAGCAAACAATACACCAATTGATGGTATTATAAAAAAACTAAATTTTAAATATTACGATAAAGATGTGATTTTTCCATACTTAAGACTAGGAAATTTCGATGAAACTATTAAAGCAGCAAAAAGAATATTGGAACTATATGATTATTACGAAAAAAGAAAATCAAACGAAACTTTAATTAATCATATTCTCAATCTTAATGACTCTAAAAACGAAGCGCTAAGAATAAAGCTATCGCAATATGAAGAAAGACTTGAGCTTTATGATTTAATTAATTCTGGCGAAAAATTAATTGAATCTTTCCACGATAAGAAATCAAAAATAATTAACATGATTAAGAGCAAAGTTCAAGAAAACAAAAACAAACTCAATGAAATGCCTTATATCGAAGATGTTGACGTTGTATCATTATTTACCCCAATTTCTAATGATAATCAATTCTTATCATATTTATATTTTAAATCTTTAGAATATATTCAAAAATTAAAAAAGCCAAAATATCAAGAACTCATTGATATTTGTAAAGAAAAAGATGAACAAACTTTAGTTAAAAAATTTAATAGCTGGATTAAAAATGATGATAATTTAAAATTATTAACCAAAGCTTTTCCAATTATACTCACAACAAACATATCCTCAGCACGTTTAGGTACTACTAAAACTAAATTTGATTTATCTATCATTGATGAAGCAGGACAGTGCAATGTTGCACATTCTCTTCTTCCTATTGCTAGAGCTAAAAATTTATTATTGGTTGGCGATATTAATCAGTTAAAGCCAATAATTCTTTTAGAAGATAGCGTTAATAATGAACTACTGGAAAAATTTAATGTTGATTCAACCTATAGTTATAAAGATAATTCAATTTTATCAGTCATGAAAAAACATGACAGCATCTCAAAAAATATTCTTCTTTCATATCATTATAGATGTGGAAAAAATATAATAAATTTTTCCAATAAACGCTATTATAATTCAGAGCTTAAAACCGATAAAATCAAAGTCGATGGTGAATTATATCTTTTAGATGGAAAAAATAACAATTCCCTACCATCCTGTAAAAATCAAAATATAGATGAAGCAATGGGAATAATAAATTATATAAAAAGAAATAATGTTAAAAATGCAACTATAATTACTCCTTTTGTCAATCAAGAAAATTTAATAAATAAGCTTTTAAACGAGAATAAAATAGAAGATGTTAATTGTGGAACCATTCATTCACTACAAGGTGCTGAAAAAGATACTATAATTTTTTCAACATCGATTTCATTAAAAACAAGCAAAAAAACTTTTGAATGGTTAAAAGATAATTCCGAAATAATAAACGTTGGTATAACTCGTGCCAAAAACAAATTAGTAGTAGCTGTCGATAACGAGGCACTTAATGCTTTATCTGATAAAACAGATGATTTATATTCTCTAGTAAACTATGTAAAAACAAATGGAAAATGTTTAGTTACACCATCAAATAAAACTATATTTCTCAACAAATCAAATAATAGTAAAGCTGAAGCTGATTTTTATGATACAATCAGTCAATTTTGCTCAACCGATAATAGTTATGATGCTGATAGAAATGTTCACTTTAACAAAATATTCAAAGATGATCCTATACTTTCAAAATCAAAAATGGAATTTGATTTAGTACTATATAAAACAGGTTTCTTATATAGAGAAGTATCAGTTGTAATTGAAATAAATGGTGGCGAACATTTTGGAGATTCACAAAGAGAAAAATCAGATAAAATTAAAAGGAAAATTTGTCAAAAAAACAACTGGACATTCATATCTATTCCAAACTCTTTTGTAAAATCCTATGAAGAGATAAAAGAAATAATTTTAACTGCTAATAAAAAAATACAAGGTACATTATTTGACTAATAAAAAAGACTATGAATATCTTGCTAAAAGAAACTTCATAGTCTTATTTTTTATTCTATATTCTTCTCAGTAACTGGATCAAATATTGTAATCTTATCTTTAATAAATTCAAGATAAACTGTTTCATTAATTGAATAGCTTTCATCAGCTGAAGCTTTAACAACAAGTTTAGTGTTCTCAGTGAAATTAAAATGTAAATAATATTCGCTTCCTAGAAGTTCAGATACCAAAACTTTTTTCTCAAATAAATTATCGTCTTTTTCTTTTGTTGCTCTTATTCCTTCAGGACGAATACCTAAAATAAATTGATGATTTTTATTAAGTTTAGCTTCTTTCAATTTTTCAATTAAAGCTTCTTTCTCTTTGATTCTTGGTTCTAATAAAACTTTATTTCCAATATTGATATTTTCATCAATCCAATCTTGTTCTTCTTTGATTTCTTTATCATAGAACTGATCTAAAATTTCATCATAATTTTTATCAACTTGCATTTTATAACCATTATCAAAAATTAATTCATGGTTTTCATATTTAACATTGATAAGGTTCATACTTGGTGAACCGACAAATGTTGCAACAAATTTATTATAAGGATGATTATAAATTTCTTTTGGTGTTCCAATTTGTTGTACATAGCCTTTATTCATTACAACAATACGTGTGGCCATAGTCATAGCTTCTGTTTGATCATGAGTAACATAAATTGTCGTTGCTCCTAGTTTATTATGAAGATCAACAATCTCACTGCGCATTGCTACTCTTAATTTAGCATCTAAGTTGCTCAATGGTTCATCCATTAAAAACAATTTAGAATCTTTAACTATAGCTCTTCCTAAAGCTACGCGTTGCATTTGTCCACCTGATAAATTAGCAGGCTTACGATCTAGATAATCAGTAAGTTGTAATATTTCTGCTGCATTTCTTACTCTTCTATCAAGTTCTTCTTTATTAACATGATTAATTTTCAAACCAAAAGCCATGTTTTGATAAACAGTCATATTAGGGAAAAGAGCATAAGATTGGAAAACCATTGAAATATCTCTTTCTTTTGGTGTTAAATCATTTGAATAAGTACCATCGATATATAAATCACCACTGGTAATATCTTCAAGACCAGCAATCATTCTT